>NZ_APIO01000223.1:0-751 GCF_000408945.1 Pseudomonas sp. G5(2012) | reverse complement strand
GCAGCTCCTACAGGGGGATTGTCGGAATCTTTCCCGACAAAAATACTAGGACTTTGTCCGGCGCGATGATTGGCGTAAACTGCGCCCAAGCCTGCGAGGAGTTTCCATGACCGCTATTACCATCACCGACGCCGCCCACGATTACCTGGCTGATCTGCTCTCCAAGCAGAACACCCCGGGTATCGGCATCCGCGTCTTCATCACCCAGCCTGGCACCCAGTACGCCGAAACCTGCATTGCGTACTGCAAGCCGGGCGAAGAAAAACCCGAAGACACCGCGCTGGGGCTGAAAAGCTTCACCGCTTACATCGACCATTTCAGCGAAGCGTTCCTGGACGATGCCGTTGTCGACTATGCCACCGACCGCATGGGCGGCCAGTTGACCATCAAGGCGCCAAACGCCAAAGTGCCGATGGTCAACGCCGACAGCCCGGTCAACGAGCGCATCAACTACTACCTGCAAACCGAGATCAATCCTGGGTTGGCCAGCCACGGCGGCCAGGTCAGCCTGATCGACGTGGTCGAAGACGGCATTGCCGTCCTGCAATTCGGCGGCGGTTGCCAAGGCTGCGGCCAGGCCGACGTGACCTTGAAGGAAGGCATTGAGCGCACCTTGCTCGAGCGTATTCCCGAGCTCAAGGGCGTGCGCGACGTGACCGACCACACGCAGAAAGAAAACGCCTACTACTAAGGTGTTCGCTGCAAAATGAAAAAACGGCGCCCATCGTGAGCGCCGATCGTTCCCACGCTC
>NZ_APIO01000222.1:0-688 GCF_000408945.1 Pseudomonas sp. G5(2012) | reverse complement strand
ATGACCATCTACATCGGCGGTGCAGCAGCGATGTTCGCGTGCCTGGCGTTGATCCTGTCGGTGCCGGACATGGCCAAAGTGCTGGCCGGTGAAGACACCGACCCGGTCGCCACGATCCTGGCCAATGCCTTCGGCCCGATCGGTTCGCGCCTGGTGATGGCAGTGGTGATGGTGTCGTTCATCTCCTGCGTGCTGAGCTTGCAAGCCGCCGCCAGCCGCCTGTTGTTCGCCTATGCCCGGGACGAGATGATCGTCGGCAGTTCGCTGTTCAAGCGCCTGTCGGCCAACCATGTGCCGTCGTTCGCGCTGCTGGTCAGCGGCCTGGTGCCGGCAGCGATCGTCTGCCTGGGGATGTTCATGGCCGATGCGGTGGCCACGATCGTCGGTTTCGCTGCGATCGGCATTTACGTCGCCTTCCAGTTGATCGTGGTTGCCGCGTTGATCGCCCGCGCCAAGGGCTGGCGCCCGAACGGCCAGTTCACCCTCGGGGCCTGGGGCCTCTGGGTGAACCTCGGCGCACTGGTCTATGGCGTGTGCGCCATCGTCAACATGGTCTGGCCGCGCTCGCCGGATGCAGCCTGGTACATCAACTATTCGATGATCCTGACCACGCTGGTGGTGATGGGTGCGGGCCTGGTCTACATGCTGCTGGGCAAGCCCTACGACAAGGGCACGGCGCCGGCGGGGG
>NZ_APIO01000221.1:0-982 GCF_000408945.1 Pseudomonas sp. G5(2012) | reverse complement strand
CGGCAGCTCCTACAGGGTCTCCTTCGTATTCAGGAACTGATTCCATGTCCGGCCTCAATGATCTTCTACAAGCCATCGACACCGCCGCCCACCAGGGCGAAGAAACCATCCTCGCCACCGTGGTCAAGGTGGAAGGCTCGGCCTACCGCCGTCCCGGTGCGCGGATGCTCATCCCCATACACGGCCGCACCGTTGGCACCGTCAGCGGCGGCTGCCTGGAGCAGGACCTGGCGAAAAAAGCCTGGTGGCTCACCGATTCCGGTGAACCGGTAGTACGTCGCTACAGCACGGGCGCCACCGAGGACGAGGACGACGAGCAAAGCGCCCTGACCTTTGGCCTGGGTTGCAACGGCACGGTATTCGTCATGCTCGAACGCCTGCGGGCAAAGTCGCCTGCCCCGGCCATCGATCTGCTGCGACGGGTGCGCGACAGTCAACAACCGGCCGCCATGGCCACGGTGATTGCAAGCTCTCGCGATGCATCTGCCAGAGTCGGTGACCGTTTGTTGTCGAATACCGAAGGCAGCCTGCGCAACCTGCAACTGAACAGTGCTATGCGCCGTGGTCTGCACAAGACCCTGATGCAGAAGAAGTCCTCGATACGCCTCTACAGCAACGCCCGTGGTGAAGTCGAAGTATTTTTCGAGTACATCGCCCCGCCGCCTCGCCTGGTGATTATAGGCGCCGGCCACGACGCACAGCCGCTGGTGCGCATGGCCAAGTTGCTGGACTGGCACGTCAGTGTGATCGACAGCCGCAGCCACTTCGCCCGCGCCGAACGTTTCCCGCAAGCCGACGCCGTTATCCTCGCCAGCCTCGACAACCCGTTCGACCTGGCCCCGCTGATCGACGGCGCCGCCGTCGCGGTAATGACCCACAGCTACCGCCAGGACCGCCATTGGCTCGGGCTGGCGCCGCAAACCCCGCCCCCCCACCCCCGCCCACTCGGTCCCCGAGCGGGGACCGCACGCCCGCCGTGGGA
>NZ_APIO01000220.1:0-557 GCF_000408945.1 Pseudomonas sp. G5(2012) | reverse complement strand
TTGTGCAGATTGTCCTGCTCGAGCCCCACGCCGCTGTCGATGACGTCCAGTTGCGCCATGTTCTCGACACGATGGGCGATCAGCTCGATGCGGCCATCCCTGGGCGTGAACTTCAGTGCATTGTTGAGCAGGTTCCAGATGATCTGCTCCAGGCGTGTGCTGTCGGCATCGACCACCAGGGGCGGCTCGGGAGGCTGGGGCAGCTGCAGCGTGACCTCGCACGGATGCTGGTCATTGATCACCACGGTGTAGATATCCTGGAGAATTCGTCCCAGGTCCACTGCCTGTTTTTTCAGCTTGAGCTTGCCGGTGCGTACCCGGGCGACGTCCAGCAGGTCGTCGATGATCCGCGCCTGGCTGGCGACCGCATCGCAGATGGTGTTCACGGCTTTCATCGCCGGCCCGGCGGATTTGGTCATCGGCAGGCGCCGCAGCAGTTCGGCATTGAGCTGGATGAGATTGAGCGGGTGCTTGAGTTCGTGGGACATCACCGCAAAGAACTCGTCCTTGAGGTGACTGCTGGTCTGGGTCTCGGCCAGTTGCTGGCTTTGTTGGTC
>NZ_APIO01000219.1:0-1832 GCF_000408945.1 Pseudomonas sp. G5(2012) | reverse complement strand
GGGCGCAGGATGATCCGGGGGCGGCGTTCAAGGCTTGGCAACACATCATCAAGGAAAACAAAGATCGCCAAAAGGAAAAGGTGATGGGGACACCGTACGCGTCCCTGGTCGAATTTTATTACGACAAAGCCACCCTCAAGGACATCGACTGATGCGCCGCATTGTCCTGTTGTCAATTCTGCTGCTGACGGCATGCGACAGCCGCAGCACTTTTACCTATATGAAGAAGGACCCTCAGGTGAAATCACTAAACGAGATCAAAGCCGATCTGGCGTTTACCTGTGTGCACGAGCAATTTCCCTCGCCGTCAACCGAGGCCGACGTGCTGTTCCAGTACGCGCGTTGGCTGCAAAAAAACAATCAGCTCAAAGAAGACAAAAGCGTCGATTTGGAGATCGAAAGGCTGTACCGCATTGCCGCCGAAAACGGTCATTACAAGGCCAATATCAACCTGCAGAACGGTGCCATGCGCGGCCATTTCCAGCTTCGGGGCGACGAGCATTTGCGTTTGAGCGAACGATTGATCAGCGAAGGAGTGGCTACGGGTTATTACTTCGTCGGGATCTTCCTGCAACAAGGTTCGGCGGGGCTGAAGCAGGATCCGGAAATGGCCCTACGCTACTACCGTAAGGCTGCTGATCACGGCAACGCCCAGGCACAATACTATGTGGGAGACAAATTGGCGTCGAGCGATATGGCTCCGGACATTGCACGGCAAATGCGCCGCTGTGCTGCTGAGCAAGGCCATGGCGAAGCGGCGATTGAACTGGGAATAAATCTCAAGAACAAAAAACAATACCACGAAGCGCTTGAAGCCTTTCAACTTGGAGTCGCTGCGGGTGACAGCACTTCTGCTTATAAATTAGGAAAAATCTTTCGTAACCCCCCACCTACTGATGAACTTGATTATCTCGCCCAACAGGAAGATGTAGAGCGGTCCGAACGCTACGAAAAAATTAGCAAAGTGCTGGGCAACTACTCCTACGCCAAACCAAACGTCCCCGAAATCAACGAAATCCTCCCCTTGCCTCCCGCCAAGTTGCCCGCCTGGGACGGCAAGCTGCAATGGCTCGAAGAACGCCTGGCCAATGTCCCGCCAGAAAAGCCCAGCACTGCTCTGATCAACCAACTGTCCAAGGCCAAACTCCTGGACCCGGCCACCGGCCGTGGTCTTCCGGGATCCCCTGCATTCAGCCAGGCTCACTTATCTGCGCCGTACTGCTATAGCGGGCAAGTCTGCCCGGTGAGTGGGTACTGGAAGATTGGCTGGCTTCCTCGCCTCCATTCAGTAAAGGACGGGAGCGAAACCCGGTACTTCAAGCAGGGCGAGATCTTGCCGATGCAACTGGTCGAGCGTTACCACCTGCGCACCTGGCCCTTCTCCGACAAGATCACGCGATCTGAGCAAGCGGTTGAATGGCGCCTGCTCTGATAAAAAATCAATTTCGTAAATTTATGCCATTGGCTGGCGACGCGCCGTGCATCGGCGAGTTACCGAAGGCCAAGGTGAAACCGGGCATACATGGACCCTTGCACTTGTTCGTGATCACCAATGCCAGCGAAGACAGCGTTGGGTCTGGCGCGGTTAACATCCAGCGCATACAGCGCATCGAAGCGGTGAAACAAAACGCACCGCCCCGGCCGACCTTCGAACCTCACGACCGCGTCGGGCAGCAGGAACTGGCCAGGTGGGAGGCCGAGCTTGAACGGCAAACCCGGGCGATCAAGGACAGCACGGTTCAACAGGAGGAACGTCCCGGCCTGAAGGTGCACCTGTGCTCGCTGGTCGCCCCCGACTCGCCCGCGGGCCAGCGGTGGATGCCGGTGTACGT
>NZ_APIO01000218.1:0-7404 GCF_000408945.1 Pseudomonas sp. G5(2012) | reverse complement strand
CGCAGCAATGGATATGTACACAGTTCAACAAAACACAGGTCGGCTCTCAGGCCGCCTTCGCTGCGATGCGGCGGCCCGAAAGGCCAGCTCCCACAGTGGATCGAATACAGCCGCGCCGGCAAGGCGGATCGCCGCACCGCTGGCGCCTACAAGTCTTAACATGTGCGACTGCAAAAAAATCCCGCCCGGAATGCTCCGGGCAGGATTTATTGAATCGCACAACCTCACACCATTCAGGCAATCGGAATCAACGGATCCGCCGCCGCCCAAGCGCTTTTTCGATCAGCCGCCGGCGGATAAATCCACACCGTGTTGATCTGCGTCTTCAACGACTTGCCTTCTTGGCGCGTCAGCTTGACCTGACGATCCCAACCTTCGGTGTAGACCGCCCCCCAAGCCCCCAAGTCCAGGCAAGTCACATATTTGGGCTGGCTGTACGGCGTCGGGTCCACACCGAGGATCTGCGCGGCAACGTTATTGCCGGCATGACGGCCCAGCACAATGGCGTGCTGGCAGGTCATCAGCGCATGGTTGCCGATGTCATCGCTGGCCGCATAGGCCACGTCGCCGGTGGCGAAGATGTCTGGCTGACCAATGACTTGCAGGTGCGCGTCGACGTGCAGGCGGCCAAGGTGGTCGCGTTCGGCAGGGATCTGCTCGGTCAGCGAGCTGGCACGCACGCCGGTGGTCCAGATGACCGTTTTGGCGTCGATGCGCCGGCCGTCGGACAAGGTCACGCCGTTTTCATCGACAGCGACAACCGAAGCCTTGAGCTGCCATTTCACCCCGGTTTCCTCGCTGGCTTCGGCAATTTTCTCGGCGATTTCCGGGCCCATGGAGCCGCCTACCTTGTCACCGCGATCGACGATGATCACGTCGATGTCCGCACCCTCACCCAGGATGTCGCGCAAACGGGTCGGCATTTCAGTGGCCGTTTCGATGCCGGTGAAGCCACCGCCAGCCACCACGACCGTGTTGCGTGCCTGACTCTGCGGCTGGTTGACCAGGGATTTGAGGTGGGCTTCCAGGCGTATGGCCTGTTCGATCTGATCGACGTCGAACGCATATTCGGCCACACCTGGGGTATCAGGCAGTGCGAGACGGCTGCCAGTGGCCAGAACGAGTTTGTCGTAGATGCAGACCTGTTTTTCGCCCTGGGCATCGATGTAGCCCACGCGCTTTTGCTCGACGTCGATGGTCTCGGCAGCCCCCTTGATGAACTTGACGCCCACCGCATCGAACAGCTCGCCGATGGGAGCCGCCAGCTGGTGGGCGTTCGGCTCGTAGAAGCGTGGACGTACGCGCAGTTCGGCCTGGGGCGCCAGCACCGTTACGTCAACGTCATTGTGACCGTGGATATCGAACAGGCGGGTGGCGCTCAAGGCGCTCCACATGCCACCGAAACCTGCGCCAATTACCAGGATGCGTTGTTTCATTTTTAACTCCAGGGGAAAAAACTAGGCAGTGAATTGGGTTAAGGGGTCTGGAGGTCGGCACCCGCTCCCTGCTGAAAGCGTCTTCCGCTCCCGACCTCACAACTACGACTTTATTGATCGTAGTTAATTCGAGCAAGCTGTTTTTCTCAATGGTTCGAATCGATGCCATCGATAGACTTGTCACACCACGCCAAATCCGCGTTCTTGAGGGGCTTTCCAGGACCTGGAGAAAAATTCCAGATCGTTGCCTCGTTCAGGGTCAACTGCTAATATTTACGACAACATTAGTCGGAGATCGCTATGTCTCTTTACAGCGCGGGCGTCGAGTACGGCATTCATTGCCTGATATTCCTGGTGGGCAATGGTGGTGAGACCCGCGAGGCGAGCGTGCGTGACCTGGCAGAGCTGCAAGGGGTGCCACTGGACTACCTGGCGAAAATCTTCACCAAACTGGCCAAGGCAAAACTGGTGGTCGCCACCGAAGGCGTGCGTGGGGGATTCAAGCTGGCGCGGCCGGCCGATGAGATCAGCCTGCTGGACATCGTCAATGCGATCGACGGGCGCAAGGCCATTTTCGAATGCCGGGAAATTCGCGGTCGCTGCGCGTTGTTCGAGGGCGAGGTTCCCGCGTGGGCGCTGGACGGCCCTTGCTCAGTGCATGGCGCCATGCTGATCGCGCAGAAGCGCATGGAGGAAGCCCTCGCCCAGCAGACCATACTGGACATCGCCAGAAAGGTCGGGCGTAAGGCGCCTGCGCAGTTCAATGCGCAGGTCGACAGCTGGATGAGTGAGCGCAGGGAAAAGAAAGGCACCGCCGGTGCCCAGGCCGATCAACTGATCCAGGTCACCGAGATCAAAGGCTGATCCCTACAGGCAGTCGCGCACAGCCTGGCGCATCGCGCCTGACTTTGCCCAGGGCGGCCCCTGGTACAGTGAGACCCGGCTGCCGTCCTTGTACTTCACGATATCCAGCACTTCATCGGCCGTTATGATGCTCGGCGCGGTGATCCTGTAGCCGTTGGATATCGATGTCTGGCTTGTCTTGGGGATCTCCTTTTGCCAGGCCGGCAATACGCACGCCGCTACCTCCTTGGGAATCTTATCGCTCGGTTTGTTGTAGTTCGGCTCTCCCGGCACCAGGGACGCAGGCAACGAACATCCCGCCAACAACGCCATCACCACTCCCCCCATCAACATTCGACTCATGAAGCGTCCTTAAACCTGAAAAAATAAAATGTAGCCTGTTGCCGCGCTAGCAGCCATTTTGTTGCATCGAGCCTCAGGGGCTGATGCTGTGATTGCCGCTGTCCGGCTAGGAGCGCTCGTTCAAAAAGCTTGTCCATCGTTCGAAGGCTTCGTGTTGCCATTGACTGACCCGCTCCCATTCCGGCCCGCTGAACTGGTGCTCGGAGATGAGTTTCATCATTTCACTGGTGGCCGCATCCAAGTCGGCTTTCAGTTCCCGGGCATGCGCCCTGAAGTCATCGGTTGTCGTCATTTTGAACGGACCCTGCCCTGGTAAAATGTCGGCGCTTCACTACGACAGCGGATTTTGCGAAACGCGCAAATTTCCCGACCAATGGAAGCCCTTTGGCATCAGACGAACACAACGCCGCTCCGCGCGAATGGGTCTAAAATTTCGTAGCACAACGTTACGGGAGATCATCATGTGGCTCAACGAACATGAACAAGCGCTTCGGCGTGACCTGCAAGGGCTTGCATCGGACCTGAGATGGTCGGCGGTGGAGCTGTTGCGCATCGCCGAACAATTGCGCCTGACGGGGAACGAAGTCGATGCGGAAGCCGTGAAGCGGCTGTGCGATCTGTTCCAGGGCGATGAACAACGCCTGTCAGGCTATGCCGAAGAAGTGAAAGCCAAGATCATCAGTCGAAACAAGGCTGTTTAGCGGGAGTCAGGCCGTGAACAGGTCCGTCTACACGCTTGCCACACTGATCACGGTGCTGGCGGGCTGCAGCACCGATTCCCATGTCTATCGGGATCAGCCGCTGGTGGCGAAGGTCGAGACAGGCATGAGCAAGGAGCAAGTCGAGCAAATCGGCGGACCACCCCTGTCGATCTCCGACCGTACGGTCGAGCCCGGCACCTGTTTCGACTACAACCTGAGCCAGCCAGGTCATCAGCAACGGTACAACGTCAGCTTCGATGGCCAGGGCAAGGTCGATCATAAAAGCTTCATGACGTGTGCCGAATGGAGCCATGCGCAGCAAAAGGCCAGGGAACCGTCCCGCAGCAGCGGCGGTGGAGGCTATTGAGCCGCTAACAATTGCACCGTGACTCGATCAGCCACCTCCCCCGGTACCCAACCCTTCCAGATCTGCGGCTGGTCACGCAGGAAAGCTTCTGCCACCTGACGCGGTTGCAGGCGCTTTTCGCTCATCTGGCCCAGGGTATGGTTGAGCAGATCAATTGGCAGGTCGACCTTCTCGAAGAACGCCACCAGGTCCGGATACTGCGCCTTGAAAGGCGCGGACACACCAATCGCCAGGCTGGCCGGCATCGACCGTGTGCCCTTTGGATGCGGGTTGTTGGCGTCGGCCAGGGTCTTCCAGGCTTCGGCGTCGAACGCCGGCTCGTCGAGTTTCACCAGCTTGAAACGCCCCAACAGCGGCGTCGGCGACCAGTAGTAGAACAGCACCGGTTTGCCCCGACGGATCGAGGAAGCCACCTCGGCATCCAGTGCCGCACCCGACCCTGTGCGGAAGTTGACGAAGCTGTCGGCCAAGTCATAGGCCTTGAGTTTCTGACTGTTGACGATCTCCGATGTCCAGCCGGTTGGGCTGTTGAGGAAGCGTCCACGGCTGGGGTCTTCCGGGTCGCGGAACACGTCCTTGTAGCGGGCCAGGTCGGCGACGGATTTCAGTTCCGGGGCCAGGGGCTTGATACCCCGTTCTGGCTCGCCCTTGATCACGTATTCCGGTACCCACCAACCTTCGGTGGCGCCCTTGACCGTGTCGCCCAGGCCGAACACTTTGCCTTCGGACGCGGCCTTGACCCACGCCGGACTGCGCCCGGCCCACTCTTCGCCGATCACCTGGATATCGTTCCTGGCCAAGGCCGCTTCGAGGCTGACAGTGCTGCCCGGCAAGGTATCTGTCGGGTAGCCGTAACCTTTCTCGACGATCACTCGAAGGATTTCGGTGATGAGGCTGCCGCTTTCCCAGGTGATGTCACCAAAGTGAATCGGGACGTTTTTGTCCGCCGCGGGAACCTGGGCCGAGATAAGGCTCAGGGCCAGCAGTGAACTGCCGAGCAGGGTTTTGAACGATCTCATGCGGACCTCCGGGTCAGGGCATTCAAGGGTTGGTTGGCGCTGTGCCGGTTACACTGGGCTTGGGAGCGAGTCATGTAGTCGCTGACCGAGCGTTGGGAATGCCCAGGCGGGCGGCAATTTGCGGGTAGGTCAGGCCGTCGATCCGCGACATCAGGAAGGTGGCCCGAACCTTGCCCGGCAAGCGTTCAAGCGTGCGCTCGATGCCCTGTAACGCCTGGATCAATTGCACCTGCCCTTCGGGCGAGAGTGCTTCTTGTTGCTGATCCACGTGTTGCACCTGTTCAAGGTGCTGGCGTTCCAGATCGCGACGGCGCCAGAGCTGAAAGATCAACCGATGGGCAATGGTGGTGAGCAAGGCGCGAGGTTCGCGGATCGGGGTCAGTCCCGGCGATTCGAGTAGCTGTAGAAAGGACTCGGCAGCGATGTCTTCGACGCTGGGGCTGGCCCCCAGATACCGGCGCAGCCGTGCGCAGAGCCAAGCGTAATGCGCGCGGAATAATCCGCCCACGTGGTCAAGATGGGAAAGGTCGGTGCCGGACATAGAGGCTCCAAAGGTCAGGGGTCGCTGAATGTCCGGTGATTCGGTGCGGCGATCCTAACAAGGAGCCTTATTCATTAATAATACTTAAAAAGAATTTTTATATTCCATAAAGGAATTTCACCGCAATCGTCCGAATCCCAGATCCTCGGCCTCTCTCTGGTAGTCGAGAACGATTTGATAGTCGCTATCGGTAGCGGGCAGGATCGCTTGCAAACCAAGGATTTCAGCGACGCCAGGCTCCTGCAACGCCTGGTTCATCACCTGCCGAATGTGCCCAGCCTGTTGTTCGGTGACGGTGGTCGCGGTGATGAACGGCAATGTCGGACTGAATGCACTGCGATCGACGATCCGCAGGCCGGCCACTTCTTCTTTGGCATGTCGCGCCAGGTAGGCAAAGGTCACGCTGTCGATGGCCGCCAGGTCCGCTTTACCCTCACGCAACCATCGCAGGCTTTCGCGGTGGCTGCCGCTGATACCGACATCTGCAAAAAAACGCCCGTCTTGATGCAGCGGCGCCAGTCGGTGACGCAGCAGGTTCATGCCGCTGTTGGAGTCTTCGCCATTGATCACACCGCGGCTGTCACGAAAGGCCGGCAAGCTGCGCCGTGGATCATCGGCGCGACCCAGCAACAGGCTGCAATGATTGCCGCCACTGGCGTCCGGCAGCTCATAACGAGGACGCCCGATGATTCGCACCCGACCGCGCAATGCCGTCATCAACGGATAGCCGCAGGTCTGCGTCAGCAGCAAGTGCGGGGACAGCCACAGGTCCATCAGCGAAAGCCCTTCGGCACTGCGGCGCGTGGCCCCCAATCGCTCGAGGATGCGGCTCAGCCAACGCTCGTTGGCCTGGCGCACCGGTTCGGGGGCGACGTACATCAGTAATTCAGCGAGTTGCCGTGTCATCGAAAAACTTCCCATGCATCGTAATTCCAATAGTGGGAGCGAGCCTGCTCGCGAAGAGGCCAGCACACTCAACACTGATGTTGCCTGACGCAGCGCTTTCGCGAACAGGCGCGCTCCCACAGGGGACCTCATTCGCAATCAGTGGAACGGATGCCGCGGGCTATCGATGGCCTTTACCCCGTGCCGACGCCATAACTGGCCATAACCCTGCACCAGGAACCCGCCGCTGCGCGCCAGCCATTGCTGGCGACGCGCGTGGTAAGCGCGGGGCAAGTCGTACCAGGCCAGCCCCGGCAAGTCGTGATGCACCAGGTGCAGGTTGAGGTTCAGGAACAGCCAGCGCCACGGCCAGGCGGCCTCATTGATGACTGTCCTTTGCTCGGGCTCGGCATGGGGTCGGTGTTCATAGTAGGAGCGGATCATCGCAATCGATAGCGCCGGCACGCTGACCAGCAACAGGTAATGCCAGACCGGCAGCACACTGTAGCGGCCAATAAACGACAGCATCAGCAGGGTCACCGTGCCGTGGCTGAGCCACATCGACCAGGCCTGGTGCTCACCGGTCTTCAGGCGCTGCACCTCCTCCCGTGCCAACGCCAATAAGGCCAATGGAGCCCCAAGGACAAAACGACCCAACACGGTTTTGTTCAGCCAGTGCAGGCCTCGTTCGAACAGTGAACTGCCCTGCCATTGCGCGGCGCTCAGGTAACGGCTTTCAGGATCGCGGCCAGGCAGGGTCAGGTCTTCGTCGCGGTGATGCAACAAATGGCTGTCGCGATACAGGGTGTAGGGGTACCAGACGGCGAACGGCGCGTAGCCGAGGATCTTGTTCAGCGCTGCCCAGCGGGTGGGATGGCCATGAAGCAATTCGTGCTGCACCGACAACCAGAGCACCAGTAACGGGATCAACAACAATGTGCTCCACCACAGGCCCAACCCACCACTGCCCAGTACGATGGCGAACCAGCCAGCGTACACGCCGAACAGCAGCAACCACGTCGGCCACTCGGTGCGAGCGGTCAGGCGTTGGCGCAAGGTTTCGATTTCTACACGGTGGGCGCTATCGAAGTAATGGGGCATGGCGTTGCTCAGATCGGGGACCAATCCCCTTCTGTGCAACGGCGTCGGGTTTTCTTGCAGATTATTTTGATTGTCGAACCGACCGTAGGAGCGATGGGCCAACGCGCTTGTGATCGTTCCCACGCTCTGCGTCACTAGTGTCCGGTAA
>NZ_APIO01000217.1:0-2177 GCF_000408945.1 Pseudomonas sp. G5(2012) | reverse complement strand
GAACGCAGGCATTGCGCAGTAGGTAAACCGGCAGGAGGTGTTCTTCAGGGCCGGAACTGGCTAGGCGTCACACCACTCCAGCGCATAAACGCATGGCGGAAACTCGCGGTCTCGCTGAAACCCAATGCTTCGGCGATCCGGTAGATCGGCATCTGGTCTTCACAGAGCAAAAGCTTGGCCTGCTCGAACCTGAGCTCATCGAGCAATTCCTGATAGCTGCACCCCAGGTCCTTGAGGTGCCGTCGCAAGGTGCGTGCTGAACAATTCATCTGCTCGGCCAATCCCTCGAGTCCCGGTGCCGCATGCAATTGTGCCCTGAGCAGCTGGCGGATCCGCCCCAGCCAGGCCTGGCGCCCGGTGAACTCGGTATTCTGCTTGCGGCAACGCTCGGCCATGGCCTGGTGGGTGATGGCATCGGCCAGGGGCAAGGGTTGGTCCAGCCAGCGCCGGTCGAAGGCGAAGGCGTTGTTGCGTGTGCCAAAGTGCAGCGGGCAATTATTGAAGTGTTCGGCGTAGTTAACCTGGTAATCGGGCGCGGCATGTTCGAAGCGTGCAGCCAGCAGCGGCAGGGCGTGCCCGAGCAGGTCATCGCAGATGACTTTCAACGACACCAGGCAGAACTCGGCGTTGAACACCGCCAGTGCCGGATTCTCCCGGTAATCGGCGGCGACAAACCAGACGCGCTCGTTGTCCTCTTCCAGGCTCAGCTCGAAAAGTGTTCCCAACAGCGCCGGATAACGCATCGCCAGGCGCAATGCGTCACCAAAGGTGGCACTGGTGAGCAGGGCATAGCCGAGCAAGCCGTAGGACGAAACATGCATGCGTCGGCCCAGTTCCAGGCCGATATCGCGCTTGAGGGCGACGGCGTTGGCGCAGACCTGCATCTCTTGATTGGTGGTGATGCGCGTGTCCGCCCGGGCCAGATCCGCGGCACAGATGCCGCTGCCGGCGAGCAGGGGGGCGCTGGGCAGACCTTGGGCCTTGAAGGTGTCGAGCACCAGGGAAACGGCGTTAAGGGTGGTGAGGTGGGAGTGGAGCATGCTCGATTCCGGCGTGGGGGTGCCAGAACCGAGCAACTTGTGTGCCGGTTTGCGTCAGAAGGCCTTAATGACCGCTGAGCAAGGACGCAGCCCCGGCTCCACCGAACAGTCCGGCACTGACCCGGTTAAACCAGCTCTGGCCCTTGCCGCTGCGCAGATACCGCGCCGCGCCATGGGCACCCAGGCCGTAGGCCAGCTTGCATAGCAGGTCCAGTACGGTCCAGGTGGCGATCATCACCAGCAATTGCGGCAGGAACGGTTGCCCGGCGCTCAAGAATTGCGGCAGAAACGCGGCGAAGAACAGGATGTCCTTGGGGTTGCTCGCGCCCAGCATGAAAGCGCGCCCGAACAGTGCGCGAAAGCGTGGCACTGCGGCGGCCTGAGGCACTTGCGCACCGTGGGACGGTTGGCCCGACTGCTGCCAGCTCTGCCAGGCGAGGTAGAACAGGTACAGCGCGCCGACGATTTTCAGTGCGCTGAATAATTGTTCCGATGCCAGCAGCAGCGCGCCCAAGCCCAGCGCCGAAGCACTCAACAGGCAGATCGAGGCAATCACGCCGCCAAGAAACGCCGGGTAGGAACGGACCAGGCCGTAATTCAAACTGTTGCTGATCATCAGCAAAGACAGTGGCCCCGGGATCAGGATCACTACCAGCGCAGCGCCGCTGAACAGCAGCCAGGTTTCCAGACTCATCACTTTCCTCCATTTGCACAAAAGCCTCACCCGACGGGGTGAGGCTGGTTTAACGCGCGTACCGCCGAGATTTACAAGAAGATGAACTTGGCAATGAAAATTGCGCAGAGCACCCACAGACTGACGGAGATTTCCTTGTACTTGCCAGTGCCGGCCTTCAGCGCCACGTAGGTGATGAAGCCCAGCGCGATGCCGTCGGCGACCGAGAAGGTCAGGGGCATCATGATTGCCGTGACGATCGCCGGAATGCTGTCGGTCGCCTCGTCCCATTCGATGTGGGCCATGCCGCCCATCATCAACATGGCCACATAGATCAGCGCACCGGCCGTGGCATAGGCGGGGATCATCCCGGCCAGCGGCGCGAAGAACATGGCCGCAATAAATAGCACACCTACGGTCACTGCGGTAAGACCAGTCCGACCACCCGCCGCTACGCCCGCGGC
>NZ_APIO01000216.1:0-732 GCF_000408945.1 Pseudomonas sp. G5(2012) | reverse complement strand
GCGGCAGCTCCTACAGGTGGTCATTCGTCGCGACGCCGAGCGGAACAGTCATTGCACCGGCAGAAAATTCAGGAACAGCAGGCTCTGGGCATAGTTCAAGCCGATCCGCCGATAGCGCTCGTCGAGCATCTGGGTCAAAAGGTCCAGCCGCGCGACAATCTTGCCGAATTCCACGGCGAAACTCAGGTTGCTGCCCTCCTCCGAGATTTCGTTGGAGAACAGCATGGGCTGGCCGTCCTTGGTCTGCCGCTGGCTGAGAATCCAGGTAGCGATTTCAATGTTGCGCGCGGCGTTGCTGACGAACGTCGGGTTGATCGCGTCCGTCATGTAGAACTCCAGGCGATTGCCGTGGGCGGTGACCAGCATGCTGCCAATGGCATAGATGAACGCACCGACGCGATCGCCGAGAAACTCCGGGCTCATGGCAAACCGCAGCGCTGCCAGGTCCTTCTTGCCCCCAAGCGTAGGCAACGGCTGCTGCTGCTCAATGGCCATGCGCACCTGTTTGCCCGCGGTCCGGGCATCGAGGAAGCCGGATTTCTTCAACTCCTCGGGGTTGCGCAGGTACAGCTTGCCCATCAGCAGGTAAAGGCTGTCGAGGTTGTCGCGCATGGCCAGCGTCGCCATGCGGTCGACACTGGTCTGCAGGAACTCCTGGGGTTTGCCATCGCGTATCTGGGTGAACAGGTCGTTGCCTGGTTGATGACTGCAACCGCTGGCCAGCAACAGCGA
>NZ_APIO01000215.1:0-576 GCF_000408945.1 Pseudomonas sp. G5(2012) | reverse complement strand
ACCCCCCCACCGCCCCGCCGCCCCCCCCCGCCCCGGCATTGTCTGAGACAGACGTCGACCGCGTCGCATTGCGCGCAACCCTGATCGTGATCCCAACCTTCCTGCTGGCACTGATCGACCCCGCCAGCTACCTGCCCATCGTCCTCAAGGCGGTGAGCCTGGGACAACAGAGTTCCAGCACCAACGCCCGCGACGCGGCCCGCGAGCTGATTGGCTCAACCCTGCTGGGCGGCCTGCTGGCGATTGCGTTCTGGAGCGCACTGACGGTTTTCGTGCACCTGTGGATGTTCTTCCTGTGGATGCTGCTGTTCGCCCTGATCCTGGCCCGCAAGCTTTATGGCTTGAGTGCGGGCCGGTTCAGTCCTGGCTTCTGGCTCAACACCTTGATCACCCTGATTATCCTGCTGGGGCAATCGGTCCAGGACAGCCTGGCGGGCAAGGACGTCTACACCGCCTTTGCGGTGCGCATGGGGTTGTTCATTGCGGTGACGTTGTATGCCTGCCTGATGGTGTATTTGCTGGACCAGCGACAAAAGACCAGTCTTCGGATTTAAACATCCCCTGTAGGAGCGAGCA
>NZ_APIO01000214.1:0-967 GCF_000408945.1 Pseudomonas sp. G5(2012) | reverse complement strand
GCAAGCCGGCTCCTACAGGATTAGCGAGGATCGTCATGGCTATCCACATACTCAAGACCCAACGGACCCGTCCCGTAGACCTGCGAGATGTACTCACCTGATTTTGCCCAATGGAAGTGCGGCGTATTGGCCGGGAGTATCACGACGCTGCCCGGCCCGTAGGCAACCAGCTTGTCCGGATCGAAAACCGTTCCGAAGCCAATATAGAAAACACCGGACATGACGGTGTAGATACGATCTTCAGGATGAGTATGGGGCATTAATCGGGTGCCGTTGGGCACTTTGACTCGTACCACGTAGGGTGCTGGCTTGCTCGGGTCGCCGGCGATAACAGCCAGTTTTACCTCTTTGGGGAAGGCGGGGAAGCTGCGCCATTCCACGTCCTCATTATGCAAGGAAGCGGTTTTATCGAGTGGCAAGGGTTGTGCCTGAGTGGACGGCATGATTGCGCTTGCAACAAGAAGTGCTGCCAGGGCAGTTGTTTTCATAATGCGTTGAACCATGAGAGTCACCTTGACTACGCCATAAACAAATCGTCAGGCTGACTCTATGGGCGATTGGCGTTGATGATAACGATGTGATCGGGCATTACAGTTGATACGCAATGTAATCAATGCCCGGTGCCGCATCATCACGCTAACAAGGGGTCGCGAGCGGCCCCTATCAATCGCATCGATGTTCACCATCACTTCAATGAAGTTCTCTAAAAAAATCCGCGGCGTAACATCAGCTCCATACCAACCAACAACACCCCGGAGCACACGATCATGAAACGCCAGACCTTCCTCAGCATCGCTTTCTCGGTTTTCGCAGTTAACGCTTTTGCCGCTACCTCTGTTCAGCCTGTTGTCGCTGAAGGTGGCTCGGATCGTCTGATTGAAAGCCGAGTGGCCGAGGGTGGTTCGGATCGCTTGATCGAGAATCGCGTCGCAGCCGATGGTTCGGATCGCCTGCAAGGCAACACCGT
>NZ_APIO01000213.1:0-2714 GCF_000408945.1 Pseudomonas sp. G5(2012) | reverse complement strand
CTGCGATCTTTTGACTTTTTCAAGAGCAAGATCAAAAGATCGCAGCCTGCGGCAGCTCCTACAGAGGCTCGGGAGTATTCAGCCAGCGAATGCCCGGCGCCCGGCTTCCATCTCGGTGCGCAATTCACCGATGAAGTCAGAGATGGTACGCACGCTGGTCAACTGCTCGGTCGATACACCGGCGATCAGCAGCTTGACTTCCCCGCTGGCGGGATCAAAAACCTCGATGCGCAGCAGCCCGCCGCTCTCCGTGCATTCGCAGGCCAGGGGCTCGAAACCGGACTCTACAATGTTGCAAAGGACTGAAATGGGTATCACGGCCGATGCCTCCGTGGCAGTTGAACGGGACGGCCCCAATGAGGATAGATGCAATTTGCCGATTCCGCGCCAGTCGATACTGTTAACTGCCCCGCATTTTCGGCCTTTGCTCAATGGCTATTGTCTTTCCAGATCCAGTTCCAGATCCCCGGCAACTGCGCCGGCTGTGAACTGTCGCGCAACGTACGCGCCATGGCGGCCCGTTGCAGCGCGGCGGTATCGTCATAAAACGCTATTGGGGCAGTCCTGACCCCCGTCGCCCGGGCACTGTCGAGAAGGATCTGCAGGTATTCACGGGTATGCCGCGCGGTGTAGCGATTGAGGTCGTGGAACGTCACCACCACCGGAATCACCCCGTCTACCATCGGCAGCTCGCCCCGGGCAATGCGCTCGCGAACCTCGGACATCGAACGCAGCATATGCGCGCGGCGCCGGGGGCTGGCGTTGAAGCCCCAGATCTTGCCGTCATTGGCGCTCAGGTCGGTCAGCAGCACATGCAGGCCATGCTGCTGGTAAGCGGCGAAGGTGCGTTTGTCGTAGCTCCAGAATGGCGGGCGCAGCAGGGTCGGCGGCGCACCGGTGATCGCGGCGATGTCGGCGCACCCATCTGTGAGCGCCTGCTCCAGCTCTTGCGCGTTGAGCGAGCGATGATTGGTGTGCGAGGGCGTGGCCGTGTGGAAGGCCAGGATGTGCCCGGCATCGCGCTCGCGGTGCATGACCGCCCGCCCGATGTCACTGGCGCCAGCCCGCGAGGCACGGGTCTGCACGAAAAACACCGCCTTGATGCCGGGTTGCACAGGATTGATCGCCAGGCTGTCGAGCACGGTCTCGGTCGGGTTCCAGAAACTCGAGGCGCTGGGGCCATCGTCGAAGGTCAGCAAAAAGCGGATCGGTGGTTGCGTGCGCAACGCCTGTTCGGTTTGCGGCGTCATTTCAATGGGTGCGGCGATACAGCCCAGCAGACTGGCTGCCATGGCGAGCACCGATAGAACCTTGATCAACTGTTTCATGTTTTGCCTTGAGCCAGACCCCACGACGGTGGGACGAGGTTGGATAAGGTACACAGTGTTTGGTTCCGCCGCTCCCCACACCTCTGTAGGAGCGAGCAGGGGTTGGGTCAACGCAAAGGGTTTAGACATCTATGCTGAACACACCAGCCGGAGGGTTTAATCGATGTGTGGACGCTTGTCGCAATACCGGGGCATACACGACTTCGTGGCGGTGCTGAGCATTCCCGACGCCTTGATCAACCACGTTGGCGATCAACCACTGGCTCGCTACAACGCTGCGCCCACCACCCAGCTGGCGCTGTTGCATCTGGAGAACGATGGCTTGCATGCCGATTCGCAGCGCTGGGGCTGGCGGCCGCACTGGGCGAAGGATCGAGCGGCGCCGATCAATGCGCGCGTCGAGAAAGTCGCCCACGGCCCGTTCTTTCGAGCCATCTGGCCCCATCGCGCTATCTGCCCGGTCGACAACTGGTTCGAATGGGTCGATGCCGGGGACGGCACGCGGCAACCCTGGCTGATTCGCCGACGTGACCAAGGGCCGGTCTTCTGTGCGGCAATCGGGCAGTTTCCGCAGGGTGGTGCAGCCCCCAGGGATGACGACGGCTTTGTCATCATCACGGCCGATAGCGCCGGCGGCATGCTGGACGTTCATGATCGCCGTCCGGTGGTGTTCAGCCCGGAACTGGCCCGCGAATGGCTGGACCCGGCGACGCCCAGGGAGCGGGCCGAACAGATGGTGCTGCTACAGGGGGAAGGCAGTGATGCTTTTGAGTGGTACCGGGTCGATAAGGCTGTGGGCAACGTCAGGAATCAGGGGGCCGGGTTGATTGACGCATTGAAGGTATGAACACCCCTAAAACATGGCACTTTGATGCTCCTCACCGCTTGTCAGACAACGTCAGGGGCTTACATACATTTGCCAGAGCTGCGGCTAGGATTCGCGCCGTATTTCCAGTGGTATACCAAGTTGACCAAAGAGTCAGCAACAAAGGAAATTCCTTACATCAAGCCCTTGCAGAGAACTCAATTGCGCGACGATTTCACCAATAATCAAGTCGCGAGTCTGGCGTGCATTTATCTAACAAAGACAGAGCACTACCAACTCGACCATTTCATCGGGCAGTACATTCAGACCCGTAGCCTGCTTTCAATTCCCAATATCAAGCAAGTCCTGGGTTCAATCCTCGAACGCTATCCGGGTAAATCCCCGGTCATGGTCAACGAGTTGAATGCGTGGATCGACAGGAAGCTGGGTTATCGGGCCACTCATCCCGACTTTTCGCAGTTGCTGGAATAAGCTCGAAGCCCCCGCTCGATGCGTAATGCTGTTCACTTAGACATGGGGGTTGAATAGGGATTGGGGGGGGCATATCCATTGCTGCGGTA
>NZ_APIO01000212.1:0-685 GCF_000408945.1 Pseudomonas sp. G5(2012) | reverse complement strand
ACTACGGCCCCTTCTGGCGCTTCAAAGTCCGCCTGCTCCTGGTCGTCGGCGAACCCGAGCAGATCGAAGCCATCGCCCCCGGACTGACCACCCGACAGTTCCTGCATGGGCAGGACACCGTGCTGCTCCATGGTGGCAGCGTACAGTCGCCAACCCTGTTCAGCCAATGGCAGGGCTTGAGCCGCTGGCGTGCTCTCGATGGCGTGGTCTGGGCCTTGAACAAGCAACAATCCACCGACGCCGCAACGCTGGGCGACAGCGTGCGGCGCCTGCGCGATCTGGCGCGGACGCTGCATTGGCAGTTGCCGCTGCACCTGTGGCAGGTCTGCGACACTCAATGGGACCAGTCCATGCGGCAGACGCAGGCGGTGGGTTGCGCGTTGCCCGCCGACTTCACCGCGGTGGAGTTGGAGAGCCGCCTGAATCAATTGCTCGAGCCCTTGCGTCAGGAGGGTCTGGAGCAGATGCGCGGACAGATACCGCATGACTTTTTGCTGCGCCTGTCCCGTGATTTGCAAGTCGAGGGCATTCCCCGCTGGCGGCAGGCGCTGGCACCGTTGCTCGGTGAGTTTGCCGGGGGCGTGCCGTTGCACGGGCTGTGGTTCAGTCTGCCATTACCGGCGGTGGCGGCGGATCCCCATGACCGCGATCATTTCTGGTCGGTAGCGCCGGTGTGGCACGGCGT
>NZ_APIO01000211.1:0-1213 GCF_000408945.1 Pseudomonas sp. G5(2012) | reverse complement strand
GCGTCACTAGTGTCCGGTAAACATGTTTCATAGCTGAAGGCTGCCTTGGGCAGCCTTCAGCTTTTCTCGCTCCTGCCTTCGTCGATCCCTCAGTTCTGGAGTAGCGGGCCGTTCGTGCAGGACGTGAGATATGCGAACCGTCAGCTCGAACAACGAACCGGTAAATCCTGAGCGACGATGGAAAAGGTGCAGTAACAAGTAGCTGATCAAGGCACTGTAAATCTGCAGGCGCACGGCGTTTTCAGAGAAGGCATAGAAGCGTTTGAGTTTCAGATGTTGCTTGATCCACTTGAAAAACAGCTCGATCTTCCAGCGATCTTTGTACAAGCCCGCGATTTCTTCAGCTGTTCTTGCGAAGTCGTTGGTCACCAGGATTAACGGCGTGGCATGTCCCTCGCGCTCAACCACCACGCGTCTTACCGGCGTTTCTCGGTAGTCATTCAGACGCTTACCGCCCAGATGCTTTTTGCCGAATAGAATGACTTCATCGGTCATGACCGGGCTTTGCTCGGCTACGGTCGAGTGCTTGTGCAGCACTTTGATATTGGCGTTTTTCTTCAGGCGGGTGACGAAAAAAGCGCCTTTGGTCTGCAACTGGTGCCACCAGTTGTAATCGCAATAGCCCTTGTCAAAGACATACGTCATGCCGGCCTGAATCGGCATTTCCAGTGCATCGCTCAGGTCGTTGACGTTGGCAGGAGTGATGTTGACGTACACCGGGGCCAACTGCGCCAAATCTAGCCCGACATGTACTTTCAAGCCCTGCGTAATGCGGGTTTTCGTGGCGGCTGTCCAGCCATCGAAGTGAGGTCCGCGCAAAGTGATCGACGTGGAATCAAGCAGGCTAACCATGGCACCGACTTCTTTGCGCTGCTGGCGGCTGATGCCGCGCAACAGCAACTCGCAAAGGTCCTGGAATGGCCGGTAGTCACGCTTGTTCAAGGCATCCGACAGGGTCGAGCGGGCGACCGGACCCGCTTTAAGATGGTAGCTATGCGGGCTTAGAGTTTCGGAGAAAGTCGCCAAGGACCGCAGGCTTAAGGCTTGGGTTACATGACCGCTAACCAGTGTCACCAGCAATTGCCAGGACGTGCAGCGTTTGACGTAGCGATCAGCCTGGTGCCTTTCGGTGGATTGCCGAAAGAACTGGCGCGGGATCGCACTGAGCAGGTGGGCTAAACGGGTGCTGGTAAACATGAGCCAAAATCGAGTC
>NZ_APIO01000210.1:0-1154 GCF_000408945.1 Pseudomonas sp. G5(2012) | reverse complement strand
GCGTTGTCACGAGAACGTGGCGGGCGCAGCTATTACTTTTGCAGCGATACCTGCCTGCGCACCTTCGAGTCGCCGGAAAATGAACTGAAGGCGATGAAAACCCGCGTCACCATCGCCTTGACCGGGGTACTGGCCTTGGCACTGCTGCGTGCTGGCGCCTTCATTGCACTCGCCGCTGGTGCCACACTGCTGACTTGGGCGCCGATCCCGGCACTCCCCTGGTTCACATGGGGTATATGGCTATTCCTGCTGGTAACACCGGTGCAGTTCATCGGTGGCTGGGGTTTCTATAAGGGGGCGTGGAACGCCATTCGCACCCTAAACATCAACATGGATTTTCTGATCGCCCTCGGCACGTCGGTCGCCTATTTTTATAGTGTCGCGGTGTTGTTTTTTCCGGACGTCCTGCCGGTCAAGGTGGCCGAGCGCGACGTCTATTTCGAGGTCTCGGCGGTCATCATTGCCTTCGTACTGCTGGGCAGGTACATGGAGGAGATCATCAAGACAAAATCCTCAGCCGCAGTACGACGCCTACTTGATCTCAAGCCTGCGATTGCGCACGTGATTCGTGATGGACAGGAGGTCGACTTGCCCGCTGAAAACGTCATGGTCGGCGAGTTTCTGGTGGTCAAGCCTGGCGAGAAGATCCCCACCGATGGCGATGTCAGTGAGGGTCAGTCAACGGTCGATGAGTCCATGCTGACCGGCGAGTCGATGCCGGTCGACAAACACCCGGGCAGCCCGGTAATCGGAGGTACGCTCAATGGCAGTGGCGTGCTCACTTTCAAGGCGAGCAGGATCGGTGCCGACACCGCACTGGCGCAGATTATCAAGATGGTCGAGGAGGCGCAGACCAGTACGGCACAGATCCAGCGGTTGGCTGACCAGGTTACCGGCTACTTTGTGCCGGCAGTGGTGGCGGTCGCGTTGTTGGCCCTTGTCGGCTGGTCTCTTGTGGGGAACTTTCCGCAGGGGTTATTGGCCTTTATCGCGGTTCTGATCATTTCCTGCCCCTGCGCATTGGGCGTGGCGACGCCCGCCGCGTTAATGGTCGGTGTTGGCAAGGGCGCCGATAACGGCATCCTTATCCGTGGCGGTGAAGTATTAGAGCGGGCTGAAAAACTGAGTACGGTAGTGTTCGACAAAACCGGCAC
>NZ_APIO01000209.1:0-4286 GCF_000408945.1 Pseudomonas sp. G5(2012) | reverse complement strand
GTCAGGCCGCCTTCGCGAGCAGGCTCGCTCCCACAGTTGTTCGGGTAGGGCCGGGAGAGATTGGTTGGCTGTGATGATGCCTTCGCCGTTTCAGGCCTGGCTCCGCATGGTGGGCAGGTTGTAGGGGGGCGTCAGGCGCCGCTAACGAAGAACGGCACCTGAAGCATCAACAGCTATAGCCACGCGATTACGACGCAATCAACTGCCGCAACACGTAATGCAAGATTCCCCCCGACTTGAAGTATTCCACCTCATTAAGCGTATCAATCCGACACAACACTTCGATTTTCTCCTGGCTGCCGTTTTCCCGAGTGATGACCAGGGTCAAATTCATCCGCGGTGTCAGCTCAACGCCCGTCAACCCCAGGATGTCCAGGGTTTCCCGGCCAGTCAGGTTCAGGCTCTTGCGGTTCTGGTCGAGCTTGAACTGCAACGGTAATACGCCCATGCCCACCAGATTGGAGCGGTGGATGCGTTCGAAGCTTTCGGCGATGACCGCCTTGATCCCCAGCAAGTTAGTGCCCTTGGCGGCCCAGTCGCGGCTGGAGCCGGTGCCGTATTCCTGGCCGGCGATCACCACCAGCGGGGTGCCGGTAGCTTGGTAGCGCATGGCGGCGTCGTAGATCGGCAGTTTTTCGCCGGTAGGGATGTAGTAGGTGTTGCCGCCTTCCTCGCCATGGAGCATTTCGTTGCGGATGCGGATGTTGGCGAAGGTGCCGCGCATCATCACCTGGTGGTTGCCGCGGCGTGAGCCGTAGGAGTTGAAATCGCGCGGTTCGACGCCTTTCTCGCGCAGGTAGTGGCCTGCCGGGCTGTCGGCCTTGATGTTGCCGGCGGGGGAGATGTGGTCGGTGGTCACCGAGTCGCCGAGCAGGGCGAGGATGCGCGCGCCGCTGATGTCCTTGACCACCGGTGGCGGGCCGCCGATGTCGTCGAAGAACGGCGGATGCTGGATGTAGGTCGAGTCGTCCTGCCAGACGTAGGTGGCCGCTTGCGGTACTTCGATGGCTTGCCATTGTTCGTCGCCGGCGAATACTTCGGCGTATTCCTTGTGGAACATGGCGGTGTTGACCTGTTCGACCGCTTCGGCGATTTCCTGGCTGCTGGGCCAGATGTCACGCAGGTACACCAGCTTGCCGTTCTGGTCCTCGCCCAGAGGCTCTTGGCTGAGGTCGATGCGCACGGTGCCGGCCAGGGCATAGGCGACCACCAGCGGCGGCGAGGCCAGCCAGTTGGTTTTCACCAGTGGATGGACCCGGCCCTCGAAGTTGCGGTTGCCCGACAGCACCGAGGCCACGGTCAGGTCGGCCTTCTGGATGGCTTGTTCGATGGGCTCCGCCAGCGGCCCGGAGTTGCCGATGCAGGTGGTGCAGCCGTAGCCGACCAGGGCAAAACCCAGGGTGTCGAGGTACTGCGTCAAGCCGGCCGCCTTGTAATAATCGGTGACCACTTTCGAGCCCGGGGCCAGGGAGCTTTTTACCCAGGGTTTGCGGCGCAGTCCTTTTTCCACGGCTTTTTTCGCTACCAGCCCGGCCGCCATCATCACGCTCGGGTTGGAGGTGTTGGTGCAGGAGGTGATGGCGGCGATCACCACCGCGCCGTTTTTCAGGCGAAGGGTCTGGCCTTCGTACTCGTAGTCCACTTCACCGGCCATGTCCGCGTTGCCCACGGCCACGCCGCCACCGCCTTCGCTTTCCAGGCGGCCTTCTTCCTTGCTGGTGGGTTTGAGATGCAGGCCGACGAAGTCGCTGAAGGCTTGCGCCACATTCGGCAGCGACACACGGTCTTGCGGGCGCTTGGGGCCGGCCAGGCTGGCTTCGACGCTGGTCATGTCCAGGGCCAGGCTGTCGGTGAATTGCGGTTCCTGGCCTGGCAGGCGCCACAGGCCTTGCACCTTGCTGTAGGCCTCGACCAGTTTCACCGTGGCGTCGGGGCGGCCAGACAGGCGCAGGTAGTTGAGGGTGACGTCGTCCACCGGGAAGAAGCCGCAGGTGGCGCCATACTCCGGCGCCATGTTGGCGATGGTCGCGCGGTCGGCCAGCGGCAGGTCAGCCAGGCCGTCGCCGTAGAACTCGACGAATTTGCCGACCACGCCTTTCTTGCGCAGCATCTGGGTGACGGTCAGCACCAGGTCGGTGGCGGTGATGCCTTCCTTGAGTTTGCCGGTGAGCTTGAAGCCGATCACTTCGGGAATCAGCATCGACACCGGTTGGCCGAGCATCGCCGCTTCGGCTTCGATGCCGCCGACGCCCCAGCCGAGTACGCCGAGGCCGTTGATCATGGTGGTGTGGGAGTCGGTGCCGACCAAGGTGTCGGGGAAGGCGTAGGTGCGGCCGTCTTCGTCCTTGGTCCAGACGGTGCGGCCCAGGTATTCGAGGTTGACCTGGTGGCAGATGCCGGTGCCCGGCGGCACCACGCTGAAGTTGTCGAAGGCGCTCTGGCCCCAGCGCAGGAAGGCGTAACGCTCGCCGTTGCGCTGCATTTCGATGTCGACGTTCTGTTCGAAGGCGCTGCTGGTGGCGAACTTGTCGACCATCACCGAGTGGTCGATCACCAGGTCCACCGGCGACAGCGGGTTGATCCGCTGAGGGTCGCCGCCGGCCTTGGCCATCGCCGCGCGCATGGCGGCCAGGTCGACCACGGCGGGCACGCCGGTGAAGTCTTGCATCAGCACCCGGGCCGGCCGGTACTGGATTTCGCGGTCGGAGCGGCGCTCCTTGAGCCAGGCGGCGATGGCCTTGAGGTCGGCGCCGGTGACGGTCTTGGCGTCTTCCCAGCGCAGCAGGTTTTCCAGCAGCACTTTGAGCGACATGGGCAGCGCGTCCAGGTCGCCGAGGCTTCTGGCGGCCTCCGGCAGGCTGTAATAGTGATAGAGCTTGTCGTCGACTTGCAGGGTTTTAAGGGTGTTCAGGCTATCGAGGGACGGCATTACGATCACTCCTTTGAGTCCGCACGGTGGCGGACTGAGGGGACGGGCAGAGCATTAAACCTAGCCCTGTTTGAAGTTGCTGGCTAATAACTGGACTCTATGGGCAAGTCCGAGGTTCCGAAGTCGGCTATCATGCGCCGGTTTTCGTGACAGACATTGCGTTAGCGCAAGTCTGGGCATCGCGCAGGGGTTGAATGTCTCGCCCTCTGCCCAGGAGTAAGAATGAACACCCTTTTCATGCATTGCCGGCCGGGCTTCGAAGGTGAAGTCTGTTCCGAGATTTCCGACCTCGCCGCACAACTGAACGTGGCCGGTTATGCCAAGGCCAAGGCCGCCAGCGCCTGCGCCGAGTTTGTCTGCACCGAAGAAGACGGCGCCGAGCGCCTGATGCGCGGGCAGCGTTTTGCCAACCTGATTTTCCCGCGCCAGTGGGCCCGGGGGATTTTCATCGACCTGCCGGAGAGTGATCGCATCAGCGTGATTCTCGCGCACCTGGCGGATTTTCCGACCTGCGGCAGCCTGTGGCTGGAAGTGGTCGATACCAATGATGGCAAGGAGCTGTCGAACTTCTGCAAGAAATTCGAAGGCCCGTTGCGCAAGGCGCTGATCGGCGCCGGCAAGCTGGTGGACGACGCGAACAAGCCGCGCTTGTTACTGACGTTCAAGAGCGGCCGTGAAGTGTTCGTTGGCCTGGCGGAGTCGAACAATTCGGCGATGTGGCCGATGGGCATTCCGCGTTTGAAATTCCCGCGCGAGGCGCCGAGCCGTTCGACCTTGAAGCTTGAAGAGGCCTGGCATCACTTCATTCCGCGCGACCAATGGGACGAGCGCCTGCACAGCGACATGACCGGGGTCGACCTGGGTGCTGCGCCTGGCGGCTGGACCTGGCAGCTGGTCAACCGAGGCATGCTGGTGACCGCCATCGACAATGGCCCGATGGCTGAAAGCTTGATGGACACGGGCCTGGTGCAGCATTTGATGGCCGACGGTTTCACCTTCAAGCCCAAGCAGCCGGTGGACTGGATGGTCTGCGACATCGTCGAGAAGCCGGCGCGTAATGCGGCGATGCTCGAGGAGTGGATCGGCGAGGGGCATTGCCGCGAGGCGGTGGTCAACCTCAAGCTGCCGATGAAGCAGCGTTACGCCGAGGTGAAGCGCTTGCTCGAGCGTATTGCCGAAGGCTTCAAGGCCCGGGGCATTCGCGTGGAGATCGGCTGCAAGCAGCTGTACCACGACCGTGAGGAAGTGACCTGCCATTTGCGCCGGCTGGACGTAAAGAAACCGAAATCCCGCTGACCTTGCGTACCGATCGTTCCCACGCTCTGCGTGGGAATGCCGCCAGGGACGCTCCGCGTTC
>NZ_APIO01000208.1:0-7118 GCF_000408945.1 Pseudomonas sp. G5(2012) | reverse complement strand
GTCGGAGTACATATCCATTGTCGCCGCGATGGGCAATGCCTGCGTTCGGCCAGCGTGGTTAACGGGGCGCCCCAGATCAACAGCAAAGCGAGGCGGCCTTAAAGCCGACCTGACTTTTACCGGTGTACCTGGATCCCCTGTGGGAGCGAGCCTGCTCGCGAAGAGGCCCGCAAGAACGACATTGGCTCAAGCCTCACCAAGGACCCTGGCAAGAAACGGCGCCGTCCGGCTCTTTCTGCTCTTGGCCACTTTCTGCGGCTCACCCGCCACCACAACCTTGCCACCCTGATCCCCGGCCCCGGGTCCGATATCGATCACCCAGTCACTCTGCGCCACCACGCGCATTTCATGTTCGACGACGATCACCGTGTGCCCCGCCGTCACGAGGTTGTTCAATTGCTCCAACAAGCGATCGACGTCACGTGGGTGCAGGCCAGTGGTCGGTTCGTCGAGCACGTAGAGCGTCGCCCCGCGGGGGTTGCGCTGCAGTTCCGTAGCCAGCTTGATGCGCTGGGCTTCGCCTCCGGACAACTCGGTTGCCGGTTGGCCAAGGCGCAGGTAACCCAGGCCGATATCGCGCAGCACCTCCAGGGAACGACGCACCGCCGCTTGTTCGGCGAACACCTCGACGGCCTGGTCCACGGTCAATTGCAGCACCTGGGCGATGGTCCGGCCCTGCCAGGTGATCGCCAGCGTCTCGGGGTTGTAGCGCGCGCCGTGGCAGGTCGGGCAGGGTGCGTAGACGCTGGGCATGAACAATAATTCGACGCTGACAAAACCTTCCCCCTCACAAGTCGGGCAGCGGCCCTTGGCAACGTTGAAGGAAAACTGCCCCGCGTCGTAGCCTGCCGCCTGCGCTTCGGGCGTTGCCGCATAAAGCTTGCGCACATTGTCGAACAGCCCGGTATAGGTCGCGAGGTTGGAGCGCGGTGTGCGGCCAATGGGCTTCTGATCGACCTGCACCAGCCGCTTGATCGACGCCAGCCCCGCCGTGACCTGCCCGCCAACGACGGTCGGTGCATCGTCTTCCAGGCTCAGTTCCTCCAGCGGTTCACTGTCGACGCCGGGGCGCCCGAGTTGCGCGCCGACCAGTTCCAGCAATGCCTGGCTGACCAGGCTGGATTTACCCGAACCCGACACACCGGTCACCGCCGTAAAACAGCCCAACGGAAACTCAACATTGAGGTTGTCCAGGTTGTTACGCGTGATGCCTTCCAGGCGCAGCCAGTCGCTGGCCTTGCGCGCGCGACGGGGTTGGCTGACGTGCTCGGCGAACAGGTAGGCGCGAGTTTGCGAATCCCTCACTTCTGCCAATCCCGCCGGTGCACCGCTGTACAGCACCCGCCCGCCATGCTCGCCCGCCGCCGGGCCAACATCAATCAACCAGTCGGCGCGGCGCATGGTTTCCAGGTCATGCTCGACCACGAACAAGGTATTGCCCGCCGCCTTCAAGCGTTGCAAGGCTTCGAACAGCGCCTCACCATCGGCCGGGTGCAAACCGGCCGAGGGTTCGTCCAGTACGTAGATCACGCCGAACAACTGCGAGCCCAGTTGCGTCGCCAGGCGCAGGCGTTGCAACTCGCCGGACGACAGCGTCGGCGTACTGCGCTCCAGGGCCAGGTAACCGAGTCCCAGGTCGATCAAGGTGCTGACCCGTTCCAGCAAGTCCTGGGCGATGCGTTGCGCGGCGAGGCGTTTTTCCACCGAGAGATTCGGCGTGTGGCGCACATCGGGGGCGTTGGCGTGACCACTGGCGCCGTGGGCTACACGCTGTTCGCGGGCCTGACGGGTCTGCAGGTGAGTCAATACCTCTCCCGCCTCATCGCCCTCTTCGAGGTAATGCCGGGCTGCCACCGGCTTTAGAACTTCGGCGACTTGCAGCAGTGGCATCTGCGACAGCTCACCGATGTCGTAGCCGGCGAAGGTCACCGACAAGGCTTCGTGCTTGAGGCGCTTGCCCTCGCACAGCGGGCAAGGACTGCCGAGCATGAAGCGCGAGACGCGCTTCTTCATCAGCGCACTTTGCGAATGGGTGAAGGTGTGCAGGATATAGCGCCGTGCGCCGGTGAAGGTGCCCTGGTAACTCGGCTCCATCTTGCGCTTGAGGGCGACCCGGGTTTCCTGCGGGGTGAGCCCGGCGTAGACCGGCACCGTCGGGGTTTCTTCGGTGAACAGAATCCAGTCACGCTGCTTTTTCGGCAGGTCGCGCCAGGGCACATCGACGTCGTAGCCCAGGGTCACGAGGATGTCCCGCAGATTCTGGCCTTGCCAGGCCATCGGCCAGGAGGCGATGGCACGCTGGCGTATGGTCAGGCTCGGGTCCGGGACCATCAACGCCTCGGTGACCTCGTACACCCGGCCCAGGCCATGGCATTGCGGGCACGCTCCCTGTGGCGTGTTCGGGGAAAAGTCTTCGGCGTAGAGCATCGGCTGGCCCGCCGGGTAACTGCCGGCGCGCGAATACAGCATGCGGATCAGGCTCGACAAAGTCGTCACGCTGCCCACCGAGGAACGCGTGCTCGGCGTGCCCCGTTGTTGCTGCAAGGCCACCGCGGGCGGCAAGCCTTCGATGGAATCGACATCCGGCACGCCCACCTGATCGATCAAGCGTCGCGCATAAGGCGCCACGGATTCGAAATAGCGGCGCTGTGCTTCGGCGTACAACGTCGAAAACGCCAGGGACGACTTTCCTGAACCGGACACCCCGGTGAACACCACCAGGGCATCGCGGGGAATGTCGACATCGACGTTCTTGAGGTTGTGCTCCCGGGCGCCGCGCACCCTGACCATGCCGGAGGGAGGGTTTGGGATGCGCTTGTCGGTCATGGGGTAGCCTTGAGTCAAGAAGGTCGCGATACACATGTAGGAGCTGCCGCAGGCTGCGATCTTTTGACTTTGATTTTTGTAAGCAAGATCAAAAGATCGCAGCCTGCGGCAGCTCCTACAGTGAAGACATGTTTAGCCGTTGAGTACGGTACGAATCGTCCGGGTCAGCGCTTGCGGCCCATAGGGCTTGCTCAGCAAATGGGTATCCGGGCTCAGCTGATGATTGCGAGAGATAATGTCACGGGTGTGGCCCGAGGTGAACAACACCGCCACCGGGGGATTCTGTACCTTGGCCCATGCCGCCAGATCCGAGCTTTTTATCAGCCCGGGCATGACCACGTCGGTGAAGATCAAGTCCACCGCCGCCCCCTCCAGCAACATCTGCATGGCCGCGTCGGCATTGGCGGCGGTGAGCACCTGATAGCCCTCTTCGCGCAGCAGCTCCACGGTTGAAACGCGCACTGCCTCATTGTCCTCGACCACCAGGATCCGCTCGTTCGCGCCCCGTTGCAGCACATCGGCACTGGGTAGTTCACTGTCCATCGAGCGCAGGTTGCGCGCAAAATACATCTGCACCCGGGTGCCCTGCCCAACGACGCTGGCCATCTCGATATGTCCGCCACTCTGCTTGACGAAACCGAACACCATGCTCAAGCCCAGTCCTGTGCCATGGCCATCGGGCTTGGTGGTGAAAAACGGCTCGAACGCCTGCCCAAGCACTTGCGGCGACATGCCCAGGCCATTGTCCGCAACCGTGACCCGCACGTAGTCACCGGCAACGATGCCCTTGCCCAGGCAGAACCCGCGGTCGAGAGTGATATTCTCGGCGCTGAGTTCAATCGTGCCCTCGCCCTCCATGGCATCACGGGCATTGATCATCAGGTTGAGGATGGCGTTTTCCAGCTGGTTGCGATCGACGAAGACCGACCAGGGGTCAACCGGGGTGCTCATGTGAACATGGATGGTTTCCCCCAGCGCACGCTGCAACAGTTCACCCAGGCCATCGAAAATCTGCTGCGCCGTGCAAACCGCCGGAGACAAGGGCTGGCGCCGGGCAAACGCGAGCAACTGCGAGGACAGTTTTGCGCCGCGCTCAACCGCGGCAATGGACGCATTGACCCGGCGCTGCACGTTGGCATTGTCCGGTTCATGACGGGCGAGCAAGTGCAGATTTCCGGCAATCACTTGCAGCAGATTATTGAAGTCGTGGGCCACGCCGCCGGTCAGGCCGCCGATTGCCTCTAGCTTCTGTGACTGGCGCAGTTGCTCTTCTGCCGCCAGTCGCGCTTCGACTTCGTCGGCCACGCGCTGCTCCAGGTTGCGGGTAAACCTGAGCAAGGACTCTTCCGCGGATTTGCGTTCGTGGATGTCGATCAACACGCCGGGGAAACGAAAGGCCTGGCCCTGCTCATCGAATTCGCAGCAGCCGCTGGCGAGCACCCACAGGTAGCTGCCGTCGGGACGTAGCACCCGGTACTCGGCGTTATACGGCACACCGGTCTGTATCGATTGCCTGACTTGTTCCTCAACCCAACTGCGATCATCGGGATGGATATGGGCTTGTGCGAGGTCCTGGGGCAAATTGTCCAGGCTTTGCCCTGGGGGAAAGGAAAACGTGCGGGCGAAGCGTTCATCGCCGCTGAGGGTATTGGCCTTGAGATCCCATACGAATGAACCGAGCAAGGCTCCGGCATTGAGTGCCAGGCGTACCCGCTCGTTGTCGGCGCGATAGGCATTTTCCGCTGCCTGGCGCAGACGTTCGGAAATCACGAATTCGGTGGTGTCGACCACCATCGCCATAACGCCGGCAGGATGCCCGTCATCATCGGCGACCGGGCTGTAGTAAAGGTCCAGCCAGACGTCTTCGGGCACGCCGTCGCGCAGCAATACCAGCTGTTTGTTGCGGTAGGACAAGGTCCCCCCCGCCAGGCAGGTGTCGACCACATGCCGGTTGAAGTCGGCGACTTCCGGCCAACCCAACTCCACCGCGCAACCCAACAGGTAGGGATGGCGCCCGCCGGCAAATATCGAATAGGCGTCGTTGTAGATCATGTAGCCGGCCCGGCCCCAGAGCATCACCATCGGCAGCGGCGAGGCGAGCATCAGCTGTACCGCGCTGCACAGGCTCCTGGACCAGTTCTCCAGGCTCCCAAGCTCAGTCCGGCTCCAGTCGAACGCACGAATGCGCCCGGCCATTTCGCCGTTCCAGCCGGCACACCCGTGGTTATCTTCTAGAAACGGCATCGACTCGCTCTGCGCCCCGGTAACTGCACCCGTTTGTTTCGAGCTTCGCGGATGACAATGGTTTCATAGAGGGTAGCTGATTCTCGCGGTCTATCTGGAACGACCGAAATCTGTGGCTGGCAAACCCCTCTGTGGAAGAGAGCCCGGGCGTTCAACCGGGAATACGTTGACTGTGATTCTCGGGCCATCGCAGACATTTTCCAGAAGGTTGAAGGATCAGCGTGAGCTGGTTGAACAGGTGGATATCGGCGTACAAACCGAAGAAGCGATGGAGCATCTCGCCAAACAGGCTGATGTCACCTTCGCCGGAAAAACCGTTGGCATCCAGTGTGACTTCGATGTCGACACCGCGCAGCAGAAAGCCTTTTTCAAAACGCTGCAGGAGGTGGTGCCTGACCTCGACGATGGCCGCCAGGCGCCGCCGGTTCAGTTCGTCGTCCGTCCAGTCATACAACGCCAGTGTGCCACGCAATACTTCAGCATTGTCGAGCATCGGCAGGAAGTTTGAGCCCAGGTGGCTGAGCACTCGCCAGTGGAAGCGGTCGCGGTTCGGCGGGTAACACGGCAATGTGGGTGCGCACAGATTGCGCACCTGCAAACCGATCTTTGAGGTTTGTGCCAGCGTATCGAGCAGTGTGCCTTGCAACGCATTGCGCGGAAGCTGGCCATGGGTGCCGGTCAGTCGCAGCGAAAGGCTTTGGTTCACGTCTAGCCGGTCCTTGTCAAATCCGTCGCCGCCGAGGATCAGCCAGGTGTCATGCAGGCCATTGGTGCCTCGTTTCAAGCGGGTATGGAAATAACGCTCGGGCATCTCATCCCGCAACATGCCGCCCTTGTGGCGGAAACTGCTGAACGGTATGTAGTCCTGGCGGTCGCCATTACTCGACGTAGTGACCTGATCCACCGAATAGATTTCGGTATGACCGTCCTGCAAACGCATGGGGCGAAGCAAGTAGTCGGTTTGTAGCGGCTGCAGTGCCAGCGGGTCGGACTCCAGTGTGAACGCATTGATCACCGGCACCGCATGCAAGCGAATGTGCCCGGTGCTCAGGTTGAACGCTTGCGGCCACGGTTCGCGTAACACCACCTCCAGTTCGAACCATAGATCGCCTGGCTTGATGAGCACAAGCTCCAGTCCACACAGGGTGACGAACATGAACTTCTCGCGGAAGGTGAAATACTCCAGCAACAGCTGATAGCCGCTGAAAGCGCTGTCGCCCTTGGGCCACAATCGATCGTCATCGGCGAACCCCTTGGGCGAAAAATAACCGTCCAGCAGAGTACGACCCGACTGGTCAGGCAGGCGTACATACAAGGCTTGAGCGTTCAGGGTCAGTGCCTGGTGCAGCGCACTGGCCAGCGGTGCGTCGGCATTGAGGTACAGCGGCAGGCGACTCAGGTCCATCTCGTTCCAGGTGCTCATCGCTCCACGGGCGAAGCGCAAGCGCAGCACTGAACGCCCGTCCGGCTCGTGGGCCAGACGCACAGACTCCAGGGCGAGTGGCCGCAGTGTCAGGTCCTGGGTGGTGGTGTATCGGCAACGGGTGCGATGCACACCGATGGGCTGCGACAGCACTTCAAAACCGGTTTCGATCAACTCGTTGCGCTTCATCTTCCCCAGCTCCGGTGCCAACTCGACTATCGAGAGCGACGGAATGGTGCGCAGGTAATGCGGCCACAACAGACTGACCAGGCCTTCGGTCAGCTCCGGCAGGTCATCGTCAAGCTTTTCGCGCAAGCGTCCCATCAGGAAGGCAAAACCCTCGAACAGGCGTTCCACAGACGGGTCACGAGCGCCCTGCTTGTCCAGATTCAGTTGCGCCGCCCGGTCTGGAAAGGCTTCGGCAAACTCCTTGCCAGCCTCACGCAGATAGCGCATCTCGGCGTCGAAGTAATGCAGTGTCAGATTGTCCTTGCTCATAAAAAGATTCCTGAGTCGCGCTCGCCAAGGCATCGGGCAAACAATTTGTGCATTGTCATTTTTTAAACCTCCCGTTTTGTGCTGCCGCCGCCCCTTCAGCCAGGAAGATCTGCGTCGGCAACTTAAA
>NZ_APIO01000207.1:0-584 GCF_000408945.1 Pseudomonas sp. G5(2012) | reverse complement strand
AGCCTGCTCGCGAAGCGGCCCTCACTGTCGGAACAGCTCTCCCGGGGTAAATCCGAACAGGCTCTTGAACGCCGCAATAAACGCTGACGTCGAGTCATACCCACAGGCCAGCGCGGCGTTGGTCACGCTGTCGCCCTCCTCCAGCAGACTTAACGACGACAACAGCCGCATGCGCTGGCGCCAACCGCGGAAACTCAACCCGGTTTCCCGCTGGAACAGGCGCATCAGGGTTTTCTCCGATGTACCCAGGCGCTCGGCCCATTCGTGCAAGGTCACATTGTGCTCGGGATTTTCGATCAGCTCGTTGCACAAGCCCAACAACCTTTCATGACGGGGCAACGGCAGGGAAAACCCGACTTCCGGCAATGTCGCCAACTGATCGAGCAATACACTCACCAGCCGCGCTTGCGGGCTGTCGCCCTGTGGATATTCCACTGGCAGCAGGCAAAAACTCTTGATCAGCTCCCGGGCCAGCGGCGTCACTTCCAGTACCCGGCAACGCCCGTCCGCCCACTCGCAATCTTCGCGGCGCACATACAGGCTGCGCATCTCGGCACGCATTGAGGTCACGACCTGATGATCGA
>NZ_APIO01000206.1:0-1685 GCF_000408945.1 Pseudomonas sp. G5(2012) | reverse complement strand
CTGCGGCAGCTCCTACACAAGACCGTGTTGTTTCAATGCCCACTCGACATGCTCGCGCACCAGTTCGGACGGATGTTCGCGTCGCGCCTTCAATGCCTCCAGTACCGGAATCGTTGAAGGCGCATTTCCCAAGCCCACCGCCAAGTTGCGCAGCCAGTTTTCGTAGCCGGCCCGGCGCAAGGGAGAACCTTCGGTGCTGCTGAGGAATTTATCCTCGTCCCACATGAACAACTCGGCCAGTCCGGCGTTGTCCAGGTTGTGCCGTGGCTTGAAATCGCTTTCGCCGGACGGACGGGCAAAGCGGTTCCACGGGCAGACGATCTGGCAGTCATCGCAACCGAACACCCGATTACCGATCAGCGGTCGCAGCTCTTCGGGGATGGCGCCCTTGAGTTCGATGGTCAAATAGGAAATACAGCGCCGGGCGTCCAGCACATAGGGGCCGACGAAGGCGTTGGTCGGGCAGATGTCGAGACAGGCGCTGCAGCGGCCGCAGTGTTCGGTGGCATGGGGTGGATCCACGGGCAACGGCAGGTCGACGAACAGTTCGGCCAGGAAGAAATAACTGCCAGCCTTGCGATTCAAGACCAGGGTGTTTTTGCCGATCCAGCCCAGACCCGCTTTCTCTGCGATAGCTTTTTCCAGCACGGGAGCGCTGTCGACAAACGCGCGATAACCAAACGGACCAATCTCGGCCTGGATTTTTTCCGCCAGTTGTTGCACGCGTTTGCGGATCAATTTGTGGTAATCGCGGCCCAAGGCATAACGCGAGACGTAGGCTTTTTCCGGTTGGGCGAGCAATTGCGCCATTCTGGTATCGCCCGACAGGTAGTCCATGCGCAGCGATACCACGCGCAAAGTGCCTGGTACCAGTTCTTCGGGGTGCGAGCGTTTGCTGCCGTGGGCGCCCATGTATTCCATTTCGCCGTGGTAGCCGGCTGCAAGCCAGCGTTCCAGGTGCTGCTCATGCTCGGCGAGGTCCAGGCCGCTGATGCCGACTTGTTGAAAGCCCAGCTCACGGCCCCAGTCCTTGATGGATTGGGCGAGGGCAGGCAGATCTGTGGTAATAGCGGGCATGAGGCGAGAGAAACCGGAGCTGAGGTGCGTATAATTCTGCCAGACATCGGAGCCCGTAGACGCATGCCGCACACTAAAGATGATTTACCCGACGCGCTGTACAGCGCCGCGCAGGTCCGAGGGCTCGATGCGAGCCTGATCGCGGCTGGCACATCGGGCTTCGAATTGATGCATCGCGCCGCACGGGCCACCTGGCGAGCGCTGGTCCGGCATTGGCCGGCGGCGAATGAATTAACGGTGGTCGCAGGCCACGGCAATAACGCTGGCGACGGTTACCTGGTTGCCGTGCTGGCCAAGCGCGGCGGGTGGACGGTACGGGTTCTGGCGGCAGGCGATCCCCGGCAGCTGCGCGGTGATGCGGCTTCGGCCCATGCCGAAGCGGTGTCCGAAAACGTGGTCATCGAAGCGTGGAGCGCGCAATCGGACTACCGGGGCATTGTCCTCGACGCCTTGCTCGGTACCGGCTTGGCCGGGGGTGTGGGCGGGCCGGACGCCCGTGTCATCGCCGCGGTCCACGCCAGCGGCCCTCCGGGGGGGGCGGGGGGGATCCCCCCCCGGCCCTGGTCTTTTTCACCACTCTCCCCCGCGCCGCGAAAGGAGAGCGTGGG
>NZ_APIO01000205.1:0-10132 GCF_000408945.1 Pseudomonas sp. G5(2012) | reverse complement strand
GCCTGTCGCGCTTGCATCACTTCGCCTGGTAAATAATCCCCGGGCTGCATTGGACCATCTGGTAATGGTCCGGCAATCCGTTCAGCGCTTCGGAAGCACCGAGGAACAGATAACCTCCCGGCTTCAACGTGCTGTGAATGCGCAAAAGGATGTCCTTCTTCACTTCGGCGGAGAAGTAGATCAGCACATTGCGACAGAACACGATGTCGAACTTGCCAAGGCCGGCGTAGCTGTCCAGCAGGTTGAACGAGCGAAACTCGACCCTGCTCTTGATCGGCGCCTTGATGGCCCAGCGCCCCGGCCCCTTGGGGTCGAAATAACGCTGCAGCCGCTCGGGAGACAAGCCGCGACCGATGGCCAGGCTGTCGTACTCGCCGGTCTTGCAGTTGTTCAGCATGGTGCCCGACAGGTCGGTGGCAACGATCTGTACGCCCATTCTCAACTGCCCGGCATTGAACCGCTCGAACTCATCGATGGACATCGACAGCGAATACGGTTCCTGACCCGACGAGCAGGCCGCCGACCAGATCCGCAGACGCTGGCCGGGGCTGGCCTTGATCGCTTCGGGCAGCACCTTGTTTTTCAAGACTTCAAACGGATAGGTATCACGAAACCACAGGGTTTCGTTGGTCGTCATTGCATCCACCACCATCTCGCGCAACCCGCTGCGCGGCTGGGTCTGAATGCGCTGGACCAGCTCACCCAGGGACTTGATGCCTTGCTGCTCCATCAGTTTGTTGAGACGGCTGGAGACTAGATATTGCTTGTTTTCACCGAGCAAAATGCCACAGGCTTTTTCCAGGAACACCCGGAACTGTTCGAAATCCAAATTACCCGTAGACAATGCTGCCGCCTCTAAAATCGTGTTGACTGCCGGGGGCCGAACGCCCCTAGCTGATGTCTGCTGCCTTGATCCGGTCGACTACCCGGGATGCCAGGTCATCAGGACGGAACTTGGCCAGGAAGTCATCGGCACCGACCTTCCTGACCATCGCCTGATTGAATACACCCGACAACGAAGTATGCAGGATGATATGAAGCTTTTGCATGCGAGGGTCGTTGCGGATCTCCGCCGTGAGGGTGTATCCGTCCATTTCCGGCATCTCGATGTCGGAAATCATCATCAGGAACTCCTCCTCTGGCCTCTTGCCCTCGTCGACCAGTTTGCGCAGGTAATCCAGCGCTTGGCGACCGTCGTTCAACGCCACCACTTCAACACCGACCGTTTGCAGGCACCGGGTGACCTGTTTGCGCGCCACTGACGAATCATCGACCGTCAGCACGCGCAAGGAGAGCGCCTTGTGCTGGGTCTCGACATCCACCACGCCAGCGGAGATCGCTTCCGGGGTCGGCGCCACTTCCGCCAGTACCTTTTCGACGTCGATGATTTCCACCAACTGGTTGTCGACCCGGGTCACCGCCGTCAGGTAGTGATCACGTCCGGTGCCCTTGGGTGGTGGATGAATCTCCTCCCAGTTCATGTTGACGATGCGTTCCACCGAGCGAACCAGGAATCCCTGGGTCTTGGTGTTGTACTCCGTGATGATCACGAAGGGGTTGTTCTTGTCCTTCAAGCCACCGGAACCGGTCGCCATCGCCAGATCAAGGATCGGAATGGTCGCCCCCCGAATATTTGCCACGCCACACACGACAGGACTGGACTTGGGCATCAGCGTCAGTTTGGGGCATTGCAGCACCTCCCGCACCTTGAACACGTTGATCCCATACAGCTGCTGGCCGTCGAGACGGAACAACAGCAACTCAAGGCGATTTTGCCCCACCAGTTGCGTGCGCTGGTTCACCGAATCCATTACACCAGCCATGCCTGACTCCTACGCCAACGCTAAGTGTTGTTGCGACGCGCCTTCTTCACTAAACGGCACGGCGCTTGCTTTTTACATGTCATGAACTCAGAACCGACATTATTCCGACGCCTGACCACCCGCTGCCGCCAATGGCTGGGGGTGTTGTCGGCTGTTTGCCTGTTCAACGCTGGCAGCCCTGCCCTTGCTGACGCGGTTACCTTGCCTGACATGCTTATCGGCGTCACCCAGGGCTTTCTTGAATTCACCGTAGAGGACTATCTGGCGACCAGTCAAACCCAGGGTCGCTATGAAATCCAGGTAAACCCGCTCGATCCGCGTCTGCGCATGCCGATGTGCGACAAGGAATTGACAGCCACGCTGGAGAGTCCGGCCAAGCCCTTGGGCCGCGTAACGGTCAAGGTTCGCTGTGAGGGAACATCCCCCTGGACAGTCTTCGTGCCCGCTCAAGTACGCCTGTTTCGCGAGGTCGTCACGACCACCCGGCCACTGCGCCGCGCCGGTATTATCGAGCCGCAGGACGTCATGCTGCGTGAGCGCGATATCAGCCTGCTTAACCAGGGGTACCTGACTGCCGTGGACCAGGCTGTCGGGCAGCGACTTACCCGACCAATGGTCAACGATCAGGTCATCAGCCTGGTGCACATCGAACAAGCGGAAGTGATACGCAAGGGCGACCAGGTAGTGATTACCGCCCGCAGTGGTACGCTCAGCGTGCGAATGCCCGGCGAGGCATTGGCCAGTGGCGGCCTGAGCGAACAGATTCGAGTCAAGAATCTCAATTCCAAACGGGTCATCAAGGCACAGGTGATCGCACCAGGCCAGGTGGAAGTGTCCATGTAGGATTTACTGTGGGTGAAGATGTGGCGCCGGCCTCGGCGGTTCCCTAAACTGTGTGCCAGGCACGGCAAGCGCTGGCGCGCGCAAGCTCATTTGATCAATGAGCCTAAAGTTTTTCAGGGAATGGCCGAAAACATGGCAAGCGTCCAAATTCCCAGAGGTTTTTAACATGGTTATCGATTTCAGCCGATTGAACAGCTCCCCGTCAGTCACGGGCAGTACACGTACCAGCGCCGCCAGGGAAACCGCCGAATCCGGCAAACCTGCCGAGCCTACCTCCGCGGCCGAACAGGCCAGTACCGTCAAAAGCGGGGAGTCGGTACATCTGAGCAATGAGGCGCAACAGTTGCAAAAGATCTCCGATACGCTGCGTGATCAGCCTGTCGTCGACAAATCCCGCGTGGCTGAGTTGAAAGCAGCTATCGCCGATGGCAGCTATAAAGTCGACAGCAACCGTGTAGCCAGCAAACTGCTCAACTTCGAAGCCCAGCGCTAGGCCTAGGCCCGCGCCAGGCTTTTGGACGCTTAAACCCCAAGGCCAGCCATGCACGACACTAATTTACTGCAACTGATCACCGACGACCTTGCTCCAGCGCAACGCTTGCTGGAATTACTGCAAACCGAATCCCTCGCCCTGCACGGCCGCGACATGCGGTTGCTGGAAGAAATTCTGGCGCACAAGCAGGCATTGGTCATCGAACTCGATCAGCATGGCCGCAGACGCAGTGAGATTCTCGCCAGCCTCAACTTGCCAGCCAACCGCAGCGGTCTGGAGCAACTGGCCAGTCAATCGAGCATTGGTCAAGAACTGCTGGTGCAAAGTGATGCGCTGACCGACCTGTTGGCTCAATGCCACGCCGCCAACGCCGACAATGGACAGTCGATCCTTGTACAGCAGGCCGCCACGGCCACCCAGCTGAGAATCCTTAACGGCGGTGACCAGCCCGCGCTCTATGACGCCAGCGGATCATTCTCCCGGTTAGTGAAACCGCGCCCGCTCAGTCAGGCTTGAGCCTGTCTATAAGCACACTCTATCAAGACGCGAAACATGATGGCAAAATGCCGCTTGCCGTAGTCAACATTTGTCTGGAGATTGATTAACCGTGTCCAATGCCTTAAACGCGGAAGATGCTCCGCAGCCTCCCAAGGTGCTCAGAACGCCCCTGGAGATCTCCGGCAATTTGCGCCAGCTGCTAGACAGCCATGACCCGCTGATCATCACGTTCCACGAGCGCAGCCAGCGCTTCCAGAGCTATCTGGTGGACCTCGATCGTGAGCGCAACATGATTGCCCTGGACGAAATGATTCCCCGCGATGGCGAACGTTTCCTGCTGGCCGGCGAACCCTTCAAAGTCGAAGGTTTTCATGAAGGCGTGCGCATCGCGTGGGAAAGCAATGGCCCGCTGACCATCGACGAATCCAACGGCAGCCGTTGCTACCGTGGCACCCTGCCCGATGAAGTCGTCTACCACCAGCGCCGCAATGCATTCCGCGCTGCCTTGAAATTGGCCCAACTGGTCAACGTCAATCTGGACGGTGAAAAACTCAAGGCATCGATCAGCGGCAAGCTGCTGGACATCTCCGCCACTGGCTGCAAGTTGCGCTTTGAAGGCGATATCACCGGCAGCCTGCAACTGGGTCAGGTTTACGACCGTTTCAACGCCGATCTGCCTTTCGGCAAAATGACGGCACCGGTTGAACTGCGCTACCTGCACTTTGAAGAAAAGATCTCCACCACTTTCGCTGGCGTTCGTTTCCACAACATGAGCGGACTGGTGCAACGTCAGGTCGAGCGGTTCGTCTACCAGCTGCAACGCGAAGCGCGGCGCTTCGACAAAGACGACTTCTGAGGCAACGCTTCAAGCAAAAACGGGCAGCCCCTTGCGGTGACTGCCCGTTTTTTTTGCCTGAATGTCAGGGCCTGGCCTCGGTAAAACTCTGCTCCCTGCCAGAATCCGGTTCTTGCGGGGGAGGATCGGTTTCCGGTTCCGGTTCCGGACTCGGATCGGAGGGAAGTGGATTCTGCATCTGATCCTGCACCACCTGCTCGTCCACCCTTGGATCCAGCGCCGCCACAAGTGGTGAACTCGACATACTGTCTGGCATGGCGACGTGATGCAGCGGTGCGTCGTCCACCTGATGCAAATTGGTCACCGCTTTCGGACGAATTCGCCACACCAGCACCAACGCGAAGAAACTGAAGAACGCATAGAGCATCTGGCTGCCGAACAACTTCATCAGCACGCCCGCCACCAATGGACCGATGCTGGCGCCAACGCCATAGGTCACCAGCAACATCGCCGTCAACGAAACCCGTCGATCGCCCTCGACATGGTCATTGGAGAAGGCCACTGCCAACGGATACAGGCAAAACTGGACCAACGAGCAGAGGAAACCGGCAACGAACAGGACCTCCAGCGGCACCCGCTCCATGATCGCCAACGGCAAGGCAGCCAACGCCAGGCTAAACGCAAAACAGCGAATCAACAGCGCCCGGTCATAGCGATCGGACAACCATCCCAACGGCCACTGCACCAGCAACCCGGCAAAAATGCAGCTACCCATGAACAGGCCGACCTGCTCCGTGGACAGCCCTTGCTGGGAGGCGTACAGCGGTGCCAGACCGTAGAACGAGCCGACAATCAGGCCTGCGCCCAGGACGGTACTCAATGACTGTGGCACCCGCTTGATAAAGAACCGCGGCTCCATCGGTGCGGGATGCAAAGGCGCCGGGTGAATCCGTCGGGTCAGGGCCACCGGCACCAGGCAAAGCGTGAAACATAGGGCTACCAGCATCAGCAGCTCCAACCCCAGCCCCGGGTGCATGACCAGAATCAACTGACCCAGCACCAACCCCAGGTAGGAGGCGATCATGTATCCGCTGAACACCAGGCCGCGCTGCTTGGCATCGGCCTGCTCATTGAGCCAGCTCTCGATGACCATGTACTGGCACATCATGCCGAGACCGACGATCACCCGCAGGAACAACCAGGCAGGCAACCAGTCCACCAGGCCATGGCCCAGCACCGCCGCGCCGACTATCCCGGCACAGGCCGAGTAGGCCCGAATATGCCCGACCCGGGCTATCAACCGATGGCCGATCTTGCCGCCCAGCACCAGGCCGAAATAGTTGGCAGCCATCAACGCGCCGACCCACAGGCTATCGACATGATCGGCAGCCAGGCGCAAAGCCAGGTAAGTACTCAGCAGGCCCGAGCCGATCAACATCATCAGCGACGCGAAATAAAGCGCTCGAAAGGACTTCCAGATTAGGCGCAACGAGCGACTCCTTGCAGTGGGTGACGGGCTATTAAACGATAGCCCGGTGTCGACATTTCATCAGGCCTGGGCGGCCAGGACACGCCGTTCCCAGGGAGTAATTTCATCAAGGAAACTGGTCAATTCCATGGTCTTCGAAGCGACGTAGCCTTCGATGAATTCCTTGCCGAACAGTTCAATTGCCAAATGGCTACGTTTCAGACGCTCAAGCGCTGCATGCAAGGTACAGGGCAATGAAAGTTTATCCGGTACCTGGAACTCACCCTGAACCGGTTCGTCGGGCTCCAGTCGATGCTCAATGCCATACAACCCGCAGGCCAGGCTCGCTGCGATCGCCAGGTATGGGTTAGCGTCAGCTCCCGGCAATCGGTTCTCGACCCGACGAGCGACCGGCGAGCTGGCGGGGATGCGCAATCCAGCCGACCGATTGTCATGGGACCAGCAGGCATTATTCGGTGATGCAAAGGGATGGCACAAGCGCTGATACGAATTCACGTTGGGTGCAAACAGCGCGGTAAAATCCGCCATGCCGGCTTGCTGCCCCCCTATGAAATGGCGAAAGGCAGCAGTCGGTTGACCGGCTTCGTCACTGAAGACATTGCGCCCCGTACCGATCTCTATGATGCTCTGGTGAATGTGCATCGAACTGCCTGGCGTGTGCGCCAATGGCTTGGCCATGCAAACCACGATCAGGCCGTGCTTGAGCGCGACTTCCTTGAGTAAATGCTTGAACAGGAATGTCTGGTCTGCCAGCAGCAAAGGATCGCCGTGCAGCAAGTTGATTTCGAACTGACTGATGCCCATCTCGTGCATGAAGGTATCGCGCGGCAAGCCCAGCGCAGCCATGCACTCATAGACCTCGCGGAAGAACGGCCGCAGGCCGTTGTTGGAGCTGACACTGAACGCCGAGTGACCTTCCTCGCGTCGACCGTCCAAGCCAGTCGGCGGCAGGAAGGGCTGGGTCGAATCGGTATTGGGAGCGAAGACAAAAAACTCAAGTTCAGTCGCCACCACCGGTGCAAGGCCCACCGCCGCGTAACGCGCGATGACCGCCTTGAGCTGGCCGCGGGTCGACAGACTGGAGCTTTCGCCCGACAATTCATCCGCATCACAGATGGCCAATGCCCGAGGTTGCTGGCTCCAGGGCAAGCGGTGGATCTGCGCCGGATCAGGGACGAGCGCGAGGTCGCCGTCATCGCAACCGTAAAAGCGTGCCGGCGGATATCCGCCCATGATGCATTGCAGCATCACTCCCCGCGCCATCTGCAAACGACGTCCTTCGAGGAAGCCCTCGGCAGTCATCACCTTGCCTCGGGGCACGCCATTCAAATCCGGTGTAACGCATTCGATCTCATCAATGCCCGTCAATCGCTGCGCGAGTGAACCCAGGCCATCGGTTGTCATGACGCAATCCTTGTTTTTATACGAGCCGCGAGCGGCAACTCGTACAAAATAGGCTCCGCGTGTTCAGAATATCAAGCAGGATTCTCAAATATGTAGGCCCCGAGGGTTCAAGGAAGATAGAGCCTGAAGACGCCCCCACCCAAAGGACCGCCATTGCTGATTTCCGTGCGCCCGCCTACGCCGTTACGTTGATGCAGTGCCGCAATCCGACCGGCGAAGTACAGTCCCAGGCCGGTGCTGCCGGTGCTGTGGTTGATGCCCTGCACATACTCGGCCTGATGCTCGATCATTTGCGCAGGATAACCTTCACCATCGTCATTGATGGTCAAGACCAACTGCCCGGCTTCGTCGCTGGCACTGATCAACACTGCGTGACGGGCATAACGGATCGCGTTGTTGATGCTATTGGCCAGTACCGAAGCGATCAGCTCTCGATCAAAGAAACCCAACGGACTCAAGGGATCGACTTCAAACGTGGCGGCAATACCGCGGCTGGCGAACACGTCTTGATGACACGCCAATTGCGCTTCGATGAAGTCGTCCAGTTCGTGGTAGGCCGGTTGCAGGGGCATCTGGTTGACGCCCAGTTTGTACAGGCCCAGCAACTGCACCAGCATGCCATTGAGGTGCGCGAACTCGAACTCGATCACACCCAGCGAAGGAGTGTGGCGGGCAGACGCCGGCAAGCTCGCCAGGCATTGGCTGTGGGCCTGCATCAGCGTGGCCAGCGAGTTCTTCATGTCGTGTACGGTGGACGCAATCACCGTCGAGAAATCCAGTGCCTGTTGGTGTTCGTTCATTCGCCAAATGCCTTGTTCTTGAGCTTCGTATAACGCGCAAAACGCGAGTCGGTGTCCGGCATTAAGCCGACCATTTTCAGGCAGGCCCGGCATTCCTCCAGTTCCTCTGAGGGGACATTGGTATCGGTACCATGCAGCAACGCCTGTGCGAGGTTCAACGCGATGCTGATGTTCTTGGGCTGCAGCGCCAGGGCTTTGCGGAAAATCCCTCGGGCCTGCACCAAGTCACCAGTCTTGTACACGCGCACGCCCTGCCGATTGAGATCGGCTGCAACGTTGCCGGAGTTGAGGATGCTCGGATCATCAGTCAACTTGGCGATGCCCTTCATGACCGCAGGATCGTCGCCGTAAATCTCTGCGCAGTTTTTCAACATCGAAGCGCCCGCATTGGCCTGACCCAGCATCTGTAATTGCTTGGCTACCAACAGCGCCGCTTCGGCACTCATGAACTGCTCCATGCCATCGAGCCGCATGATGGCTTGCTCAGTCAGCTTTTCCGCCGTTTCGGCGTCGTTGAGCAGCAGACTGGTCGCCTTCATCAACCGCGCCCTGATTTGCAGACCGGGATCGGACGGGTTCTCCTTTGCCACCGCACTCAGGGTCGTGTTGATTTCCAGACGAGTGCGGGTATCAAGGCCTTTTTCACTGCCCTTGCTGATCAAGGCATGAGCCAGTCCGAGGTTGCTTTCCGCATCCTTGAAGCGTGACTGGGCACCTTGGGCAACAGCCTGGCGGTAAGCTTTGGACGCCGTGTCAAAATCTTCATTGGTCATTGCCAATTTTCCCAATTGCGCTTGTCTGCGCACCGCCAGTGGCGACAAGCGAATCGCCTCTTCAAGAACGCGTTGAGCGGCCTTGGTATCGCCTTCGGCAATCAGCACCTCTGCCATGCCATCGTAGAGCGCCGGCATCATCGGAAACACTTTCAGCGCTTTTTCGTAGACAGCTTTTGCCTGGGTGACCTGGCCCCGCTTGAACAACAACTTGCCCAGTCCGGCAAATGCCCATGGCAAGGGTCGATCGGCGATGATGCCGTCGTAGAGACGCTCCAGTACCTCGTTCTGATTGAGGTCACGCAGGGCATCAGCGCGGTAGCGCAAGCACAACGGCGAATAGCGGATATCCTGTTTGCACAAGGCTATGCAGGCATTGAGCACTTCCACCGGCTTTCCACGGTCGAGGGCCTGCAATATCGGCTTGAGCAACGTCTTGCGCTGTACCAGTCGCTCCAGGCGTTGAGCCAGACCGGATCGGTTGAAGGGTTTGGTCAGGTAAGCATCAGGCTCGTGCTCCAGGGCGCTGAGCACCATGGCCTGGCTGGTTTCAGCGGTGACCATCACGAATACACTTTCATGACTGATCAGCTTGTCGATCATCAGGTCTTCGAGCACCTGCTGACCGTTCTTCTTGCCATCGCCCAAGTGGAAATCCTGGAGGATGAAATCGTAGGATTTCTGCGAACACATCTTCAGCGCCTGTTCGCCAGTGTCGGCCGTGTCCACATCCTTGACACCCAACTCCCGCAGCATCGACCTTACCGAACTGCGGAAATCCGAAAAATCGTCGACGATCAGAAAACTCTTTTGGTGATACGACAGCATCGAAGATTTCCAGGCAATTTAAGAAGAAGAACCGAGAGGCGAATGCACGAACAAGATCAGCTTCACTGCCCTTTACGGCGCGCAGATGATAGCGGTTAGCCATTAGTCATCAAGGGGTTTTTCTCGAAACCTGATGACTGTTGAAGCTGTGAGATGTAAAGCTCGCTGCGACCTAAAGGTTATCGGCCGGCAGTAGCATTCTCTTGAAGCGAGGGGAGTGGAATTGAGCGGTTTCATTGTAGGAGCGAGCATGCTCCGGGCGGCGTTTCGACGGTGGGCGTTAACGATAAGGCTGGGGCCTGATATTCCGTGGCGCTCTCCGGTTCTTCGCGAGCATGCTCGCTCCTACAGGGGGAAAATCGGGCACAAAGACAAAACCCCTACC
>NZ_APIO01000204.1:0-1297 GCF_000408945.1 Pseudomonas sp. G5(2012) | reverse complement strand
TCAGGGTCACGGTGTAGGTGATCTGGCCACCTTCGCTGACGCTGGTGCTGTCCACGGTCAGCTTGGCGGTGACTTCGTTGATGGTGTCAGTTGTTTTAACGGTGGCCGCGGTATTGTCGATCACCAGGTTCTCGAAGGTCTTGCCGGCCACGGAGGCGCCGGTGACGTTCAAGGTTAGGGACGACGGGTCTTGGTAGACGTCTTCGGCGTTGGTGTCGCCGGTGTAGATCGCGCTGGTTTGACCCGCAGTGATCACCACCGATTTACCGTTGCTCAGAGTGACGGTGAAGTCATCGGCCAGGACGCGGTTGATGCTGACGGTGAAGCTCGGTGCGTTGCCTTCCACCACGTCGCCGTTGGCGCTGAGGGCCACGGTGACCTTGTTGCCGGCACCGTTCACTTCGTCGCTGATGGTGACGCTGGTTTTGTCGCTGCCGAGCACCAGGTTTTCGTAATTGTTGCTGCCGCTGACGGATTGCAGCTGGTTGACCACAGTCACCGGCTGGTCGACGTAGAGGTTGTCTGCCACTGGTACGCTGGTGCTGCCGCTGGTTTGATTGGCAGCGATGTTGATCACCGTGCCATCGGTCAGGGTGAAGCTCAGACCGCCGTGGTTATTCACCGGCAGGCCGGCGGCGTTGCTCAGGGTCACGGTGTAAGTGATCTGGCCACCTTCGCTGACGCTGGAATTATCCACCGTCAGTTTGGCCACCACGTCGTTGGTGGTGTCGGTGGTGTTAACGGTTGCATCCGCACCGCTGATGACCAGGTTTTCGAACGACTTGCCCGCGACTTCCGCCCCAGTGATGTGCAGGGTTTCGGACGTCGGGTCTTTATAAACGTCTTCGGCGTTGGTATCGCCGGTGTAGATCGCGCTGGTTTGACCCGCAGTGATCACCACCGATTTCCCATTGCTCAGGGTGACGGTGAAGTCATCGGCCAAAGCGCGGTTGATGCTGACGGTGAAAGTCGGAGCATGACCTTCCACCACGTCGCCGTTGGCGGTAATGCCCACGGAGACCTTGTTGCTGGCACCGTTCGCTTCGTCGCTGATGGTGACGCTGGTTTTGTCGCTGCCGAGCACCAGGTTTTCATAGTTGTTGCTGCCGCTGACACCGGTCAACTGATTGTCGATGACAACAGGTTGATCAACGTACAGGTTGTCGGGCACCGGAACGCTGGTGCTGCCGCTGGTCTGGTTGGCAGCGACGTTGATCACCGTGCCGTCTTTCAGGGTGAAAGTCAGGCCGCCGTGGTTGTTCACCGGCAAGCCGTCAGCGTTGCTCAGGGTCACGGT
>NZ_APIO01000203.1:0-7871 GCF_000408945.1 Pseudomonas sp. G5(2012) | reverse complement strand
CGCGGAGCGTCCCTGGCGGCATTCCCACGCAGAGCGTGGGAACGATCAGCAGGTGTCACCCACGCAACTTGAGTTCGGCACACAAGCCACCACCCTCGCGATTGCTCAAGGTCAACGATCCCCCGATCGCCAACGCCAGCTGTTGCGCGATGGCCAACCCCAACCCGGTACCGCCAGTGCTGCGGTTGCGCGAATTTTCTACGCGGTAGAACGGCTGCATGACCTGGGCCAGTTCCGCTTCGGCGATGCCCGGGCCGCGGTCCATGACCTTCACCGACACGCTGCCATCGGCTTTCTTCTCAACCAGCAGTTCCGCAGCGCCGGCGAATTTGAGCGCGTTGTCCGTCAGGTTCACCAGCACTCGCCGCAGGGCGTGGGGGCGGGTGTCGATGACGCTGGCGCTTTTGCCGCTCAGTTGCACCTGCTTGCCCATGTCCTGGTAATCGAACACCAGGCTGTCGAGGAACGAGTCCAGGTCGGTGCGTCGACTTTCTTCGGTGGCGCCGTGGACGCTGCGGGCGTACGCCACGCCTTCTCGCACCAGATGTTCCATCTCGCCCAGGTCGTTCCACAGCTTGTCTTTCTCCACCGAGTCGTCCATGAACTCGGCGCGCAGTTTCATCCGGGTGATCGGTGTCTGCAGGTCGTGGGAAATCGCCGCCAACAGTTGCATGCGTTCCTTGAGGTAGGCGGCGATGCGTGCCTGCATGGCATTGAAGGCCTTGGCGGCGTGGGCCACTTCGGTCGGGCCTTTTTCGTCCAGCAGAACCGGGTGGGTGTTGGGGTCGAGGGTGTCCACGGCTTCAGCGAGGCGGGTGAGGGGGCGGATGGCGATCCTCACGGCCAGCCAGGTGCAGGCAATCATCAGCGCCAATTGCCCGAGCAGCACCATGGGCAGCCAGGGCGACAGCGGCACCATCGAGGGCCGCACATCGATGGTCAATGGGCTGCCGTCGGACAGCTTGAGGTGCACCTGGAAGTGCTTCGCAGGCCCGGGAATATCGCTGAAGGTCATCGGGTAGTCCTTGCCGATGGAATTCTTGATCGAGGTCATGGCAATCGGTGCCTCGGGCATGTCCGTGTCCATGGCGGTGCCGGGTGAACCTTCATTGAGCAGATAGCGGTAATTGCGCCGATCCAGTTGCTGCAGCCAACTCGCACGCTCTGGCGCCGGCAGGCGGTCGAGGATGGCGATGGAGGTCGAGACGTCGGTTTCCAGGTTGCCGAGCATGGTGTTTTTCGAGCTTTCATAGCGCTCGTAGTACTGCGCACCGAAGGACAGCGCCTGGGCGAGGATCAGGCCGATCAGGAAGATCAGCGACAGACGCGAAGCCAGGGTGCGGGGCCAGCGCAGCGACAGGTTCATGCTGGCGCCCCGACGATTTCCACCGGCAGGGAAAACACGTAGCCCTCGCTGCGTACGGTCTTGATGTAGGCCGGCTCGCGGGCGTCGTCCAACAGGCGCTGGCGCAGGCGACTGACCAGCAGGTCGATGGAACGATCGAACAGGTCGGCGTCGCGGCCCTGGGTCAGGTTGAGCAATTGGTCGCGATTGAGCACCCGTTGCGGATGATCGAGGAACACCCGCAGCAACCGATATTCGGCACCGCTGAGGGCGACCATGGTGCCGTCGCCATCGAGCAGGTGCCGGGCGGACGTGTCCAGGCGCCAGCGACCGAAGGCCAGCAAGCGGCTGGATTCGGTCACCACCAGGTTCGGTGGCAACATGCGCGTGCGGCGCAATACGGCGTTGATCCGCGCCAGCAGTTCACGGGCGGCGAAGGGCTTGACCAGGTAGTCGTCAGCGCCCATTTCCAGGCCGATGATGCGGTCGGTTTCGTCGTTGCGCGCGGTGAGCATCAACACCGGCGTGGCCTTGTGTTTGCCGGCGCGCAACTCGCGGCAGAGCATCAGGCCGTCGTCGCCCGGCATCATGATGTCCAGCACGATCAGGTCCACCGGCGTGGATTCAAGGAAGCTGCGCATCTGCCTTCCATCGGCCACGACCGTGGTGCGCAGGCCGTTTTTCTTCAAGTAGTTGCCCACCAGCTCGCGTATCTCGCGGTCATCGTCAACGATGAGAATGTGATCGACGTGCTCCATGGGGACTTGCCTCTGTCAGTGGGGGATATCGCACAGTCTATCGAGCCTTGGCCCGCTCGCCCGCCGTCCTTTGTATTGCAGTGTATCTGGCCTGTCAGCGGATACATACCGAGGCAAAAACGGCCATTTCCAGGGGTTTTGTATCCCTCTGTATCGCGCAGCGGTCCAGATACTTACCGATTTACACGCGCCGGTTCCCGACACATACGGGATACCTCGCAGGCTTCTAATAGGTTCCATCGAGGCAAACCCAAGCGCCTCTACCCACAAACGATGAACCTTGAGGAAACCGCCATGAACACCAAAGCCATCTACGCCGCTTGCCTGTTTGCCGCCCTGAACATCTGCACCTTGTCGGCCCGCGCCGAAGCTGATGTTACCCCGATGAGCTACAGCTATGGCTCGCACCTGGACATCAAGAAAGTGCTGTCGCTGAAACAGGACTCTGCGCCTTCCTGCGGTGTGGTGAATGCCCAGTTGACCTACCTGGATTCCCAGAGCAAGACCCAGGTCCTGGACTACCGCAAATTGGCTGACAACTGCAATTCGGACAACTGAGTCCGGCGAACACCCATTGCCCTTTGAAGACAGGAACACAGCCATGAACACCATCAGCCGATTCTTGACCGCCATTGCCTTTTCCGTCGCCGGTGCCGCGGCCCATGCCAACGCCGCAGTAGAGCAAAACGCTTGCGGCAGCAGCACCTGCTTTCAACTGACTCCGGTGGCGCAGAAGGGCGCTGACGCCTTCCTCGCCGAGGACGGCTACAACCGCACGCCTCAGGGGCAAGTGGTGGCAGAAAACGGCGCCAGTCACACGTCTCAGGGCAAGTGGCTGGAAGAACACAACGCGTGAATCCAGAACACCACCGATCCATGTGGGAGTGAGCCTGCTAGCGAAGGCTGAGGGTCAGTCGGCAGCGATTTTGAATGTGCTGACCTCTTCGCGAGCAGGCTCGCTCCCACAGGGGACGGGTGTGAATTGCCCCCCTCTATTTGCAAGGTGATCTCCATGTTACTCATCGCTTTCCTGGGCGGCATATTGACCGTCCTCAGCCCGTGCATCCTGCCGGTCGTTCCCTTCCTGTTCGCCGGGGCCGACCGCACGCGTTCCTCGATCCTGCTGACCCTGGGCGGCATGGCCCTGACGTTTGCCCTGATCTCCAGCCTGGCGGTGGTCAGCAGTGAATGGGTGATCCAGGCCAGCAACACCGGCCGTCATGTGGCACTGATCGTGATGGTGGTGTTCGCCCTGTCGCTGATTTCCGCACGGGTCGGCGACTGGTTGGCGCGTCCATTCGTGGCGCTGGGCAATCGCATCGACCCCAACAGCCGCACAATGTCCGGCCCGCTGAGTTCGATCATGATTGGTGTCGCTACCGGCCTGCTCTGGGCACCCTGCGCCGGGCCGATCCTCGGGGTGATTCTCACCAGCGCAATGCTGCAGGGCGCGAACGCCGGGACCAGTCTGTTGCTGGTGGCCTACGGCCTGGGTAGCGCGTTGTCGTTGGGCACCTTGATCTTCGCCGGTCGTGGCCTGGTCAATCGCTTGAAACCGTCGATCCCGGTCACTGGCTGGTTGCGTCGCGGTGCCGGTGTGGCGGTGTTGGCCGGCGCAGCGGTGATTGCCACCGGAGCAAATGATGTGCTGCTGGCCAACACCTCGTCGCAAGGTATCAGCAGCGTCGAAAAAGGCTTGTTGGAAACCGTGCCGAAAGTCGTCGATTACTTCGTCAGCAAGGTCAAGGCCGAGTCCATGGACAACGCCCAAGGCGCGATGCCGTCGCTGGCCGGTGCGGTGGAGTGGATCAACTCGCCAGCGCTGACCAACGAATCGCTCAAGGGCAAAGTGGTGCTGGTGGACTTCTGGACCTTCGACTGCATCAACTGCAAGCACACCCTGCCGTACGTCAAGGACTGGGCGAAGAAGTATGAGAAAGACGGCCTGGTGGTGATCGGTGTGCACACCCCGGAGTACGGGTTCGAACGCATCATCGACAACGTCCGGGACAAGGTGAAGGAATACGGCATCACCTACCCGGTGGCGATCGACAACAACTATGCGATCTGGCGCAACTTCGACAACCAGTACTGGCCTGCCCACTACCTGATCGATGCGAAGGGCCAGGTGCGGTACACGCACTTTGGTGAAGGTAGTTATGACACTCAGGAGAAGATGATCCAGCAATTGCTTGAAGAGGCGAAGACCGCTGTTCCAGCGGCTTGAAGTCAAAAGATCGCAGCCTGCGGCAGCTCCTACAGAGTATGCGTTCACTGTAGGAGCTGCCGCAGGCTGCGATCTTTTTGCGATATCAATGGCTCACCTCACCGTGAGCCATTGATCGATTGCCCTGACTACGCCGCCACGCCGCCGGCGGCGCGCCATACTCACGGCGAAACGCGCGACTGAATGCCGTGTCGGTCTGGTACCCCACCTCTTCGGCGATGCGCATCAACGAGCTGTTACTGCTGCGTAACAGGTTGGCCGCCAGCAACATCCGCCATTGCGTCAGGTATTGCATCGGCGTGACCCCCACCAGTTGCGCAAAGCGTTCTGCCAGGACCGATCTAGAGGTGCCGGCGGTGCGCGCCAGCTCATCCAGCGTCCAGGCGTGGCAGGGTTTCTTGTGCAAGGCGTTGAGGGCCGCGCCGACGATCCGGTCGCTTACACCGGCCAGCCACCCGGTCCGCCCCTCGCCATGTTCGTGCATGTACAGGCGCAGTACTTCGATGAAGAGCACCTCGGCCAGTTTCGCCAGCACGCCTTCGCCGCCGGGCCTTGGCGATCGCGCTTCGGCCAGGGCATAACGGACCGAAGATTCCAGCCAGATGCCGGCGTTCGAACCGCGCACATTGACCCTGACCACCGGCGGCAGACCTGCCAGCAACATGCCGGCCAAACGCGTGTCGCAGGCCAGGTAGCCGCACACCAGGCGTGTCACTGCACCACCACCGCCATAACTCAACTGCCGCGGGCGCCGCGCCAGCACCTCGTCGAGCCGCGCACCGCTGGCGGGCGTCAAACCCGGTCTGGAACTCATGCGATGGGCATGGCCCTGGGGGAATATCACCACGTCGCCGGGGTTGAGCAGCAGCGGAGGATCATCGCCCAGTTCGACGTAGCACTCGCCTTCGGTGATCAAGTGGAAGATCACCACCCGTTCGGCGCCGGGTTCCAGGAACGGTGCCGCCGTGTCGGCGCTCGGCGACTGATAGCACCAGGGGGCGGTGAACCTGGCGTTGATGAAAATCGCGCCGACCAGGCGGACGACGCGCAGGGTCTGTGACAGGGCGTCCATGGGTGTTTTCCCGTGCGGGGGTTTCTGATTGTGAGCGCGTCACGGCCCAAGGTGCATTCTCCGGACGATCGGGCAGGGTTGGCCGACGATCGGACAGGACGCCGATCAGCGACGGAGAGATAGTTTGCACACAGGGCCGCCGGTCCTGTCATCAATAAGAAAAAGTGAGGTTGCCATGCCCAAGTTCGTCATTGAACGCGAGATTCCAGGCGCCGGAGCACTGTCAGAAAGGGATTTGAAAGCTGTCTCGCAAAAATCCTGCAAGGTGTTGCGCGATTTGCCAGACCTGCAATGGCTGCAGAGTTATGTCACAGGCGACAAACTGTATTGCGTGTACATCGCGCCAAACGAGGAACTCATCAGGGAGCATGCCCGGCAGGGCGGTTTCCCGGCTAATCGCATTTCCCAGGTCATGAACATCATCGACCCCACCACGGCTGAGTGAGCGTGTGCCCGATCCTGTTCCAAACCAGAGATTGCCTCCATGAGTACACCCATTGATCTTACTGCCTTGAAAACCCGCCAAATGGCCGCGTGGGCCAGTGGCGACTATGCCGTGATCGGCACTACCTTGCAGATCGTCGGTGAGCAACTGGCCGAGGCCTGCGACCTGTTGTGTGATGAACAGGTGCTGGACGTTGCCGCCGGCAATGGCAATGCGACCCTTGCCGCCGCGCGTCGCGGTTGCCGGGTGGTGTCCACCGATTATGTGGCTGCATTGCTCGAGCGTGGCGAAGACCGTGCCCGTGCGGAACGCCTGAACGTGACCTTCCAGGTGGCTGACGCCGAAGCGTTGCCTTTCGCCGATGCCAGTTTTGACGCCGTGCTCTCAACCTTCGGTGTGATGTTTGCACCCGATCAGGTCAAGGCCGCCGCAGAGCTGGCGCGAGTGTGTCGCCCCGGCGGCCGGATCGGCCTGGCCAACTGGACGCCGGAAGGTTTCGTCGGCCAGATGTTCAAGACCCTCGGCCGGCACATGCCACCACCGCCAGGTGCGCAACCGCCCTCGCAGTGGGGCACTGAAGCCTGGCTGCACAAGCACTTTGACGAGCGCGACTTCCTGGTGCAGGTGACGCGCCGGACCTTCAACTTCCGCTATCGCTCGGCCGAGCATTTCATCGATACCTTCCGCAGCTGGTACGGTCCGATCCACAAGGCCTTCGCGGCGCTGCCCCCTGATGGCGCCAAGGCCCTGGAAGACGACCTGACCGAACTGCTCAACCGCCTGAACCGGGCGGGCGACAGGTCGATGGTGGTGCCCAGTGAATACCTGGAGGTGGTCATCACCAGGCGTTGAAGCTGCAGGAGCCGGCTTGCCCGGCTCCTACGGGGCGATACACCGGGCGGTCATTCATCCAGCCGCTCGGTGTACACCACCCACACACTGCAGGGCATTTTGTATAGCAGATGCTCCACCGTGCTGCCGATCAGGCGCCCCATGCCGCGATGGCCGAGACGGCCCATGACGATTACGTCGACATTGAACGCATCGGCAAAGCGGGTCAAAACCTTGGCCGGGTTGCCCATGATCATGTGCCGTTGCGCTTCGGCGATGCCATTGCGTTGGGCCAGTTCGTTGAAGGCTTCCAGCTGCGCGTCATACAGAGTCTTGTGCTTGGTCGAGGAAAAAAACGCCGAGCCGTTGTCAAAGCCGAACTCGTCCGAACTGATGGACGAGAGGTCGTAGGCGTAGACCACATCAAGTTCGGCGTTGCACGCAGTCGCCAGTTTCGTGGCTTCGTGCAGGATGCGGTCGTTGAAAGTCTTGTAGTGATCATCACGATGGAAGGGGTCGATGGCTGCGACCACTTTGCGCGGTAGCGCGTTGATCGCGTGGCTGACGAAGTGTAACGGCACCGGACACTCACGCAGCAAATGCACATCCAGCGGGGTGAAGATCAGCCGCGATAGCAACGACTGGTGCTCCAGCGCCTTGATCAGCACGTCCATCGGCTGTTCCTTGAGGTGAATCAGGATTTCCTCCAGCGGGTTTTGCACCCACGTTACTTCCGTTGTGACGGTTACGCCGATTTTGCGCAAGGGCCGGGCCTGGTCTTCCAGCCACTGACGGTGGCGATCGACGTAACCCAGGCGCATCTGTTCCAGCGCCTTCTCATTGACCATGCCAGCCGTGGCGAGGCCTTCCAGATAGTCGAAGGCCACGATGTGCAACGCCGCGCCCTCCGCCTTGGCCAGCGCGGTCGCCCGGTCGAAAGCAGGGCTGTGTTCCATCAGCGGCGAAGTCACCAGCATGAAGCGAGATTGACCCGACATGACAAACCTCCCGTTGGATAGAGACGACGGTTGTTTGGCTTGGCTTCAATCCTTGAGTATTGACCATGATGGGTGGGGGTGTAGTGGATCAAGTTAACAGACCTCTTGATCTTCTTGCCTCCTTACGCCCTGAGCAACGCCTGTGGGAGATTGTTGTCTGAGTACATATCCATCTCTGCGGTAAAGGCCACTTAT
>NZ_APIO01000202.1:0-8469 GCF_000408945.1 Pseudomonas sp. G5(2012) | reverse complement strand
CAATGCCTGCGTTCGGCCAGCGTGGTTAACGGGGCACCCAAATCCAAAGCAAAGCGAGGCGGCCTGACAGCCGACCTGACTTTTGCAGATATCCCCAATCCCCTGTGGGAGCGAGCCTGCTCGCGAAAAATGTCCAGACAACGCGTTCATCCAGAAAGGGCGCGTTATCGTTGACGACCATCGCGAGCAGGCTCGCTCCCACAGGGGGAATGCGAACAGACCTGCGATCAGGTCGGCTGTAAGGCCGCCTCGCTTTGGCTGTTGATTTGGCTTTTGATTTTCTTGCCCCATCACGGCGGGCTCTGTAGGAGCGAGCATGCTCGCGAAAAACCTGAGAGCACCACGGGGTGTCAGGCTTCCCGCGTCATCGTTGACCTCCATCGTCGGAACGCCGCCCGGAGCATGCTCGCTCCTACGGGCTTCTCCAAGTGACTCGCCGTAATGGCGAAACCCTAAGTGGCCGTTACCGCAGCAACGGATATACCTCCAATCCAAACATTCAATCAAACCAGATATTTACGAAACCATCCCAGCGTCCGCTCCCAGGCCAGCTTCGCCGCCGCCTCGTCATAACGCGGCGTGGAGTCGTTGTGAAAGCCATGGTTGGCGCCGGGATAGATATAGGCTTCATAGGTCTTGCCGCCGGCCTTCAGCGCCTGCTCATAGGCGGGCCAGCCTTCGTTGATGCGCGTATCCAGTTCACCATAGTGCAGCATCACCGGCGCCTTGATCCGGGGCACATCCTTGGCGTCCGGTTGTCGGCCGTAGAACGACACGGCGGCGCCCAGTTCCGGGTAAGCCACGGCTGCCGCATTGGTGACGCCACCGCCATAACAGAACCCGGTGATGCCGACTTTTCCACTGGCGTCGGGATGCTTCATCATCCACTCGACGGCGGCGAAGAAGTCATTCATGAGCTTTTGCGGGTCGACCTTTTCCTGAAGTGCACGGCCCTTGTCGTCGTTGCCGGGGTAACCGCCGACCGAACTCAGGCCATCCGGGGCGAGGGCGATGAAACCGGCCTTGGCCAAGCGCCGCGCGACGTCCTCGATGTAAGGGTTGAGCCCGCGGTTTTCATGGACGACCACCACCGCCGCGACCTTGCCGGCGGCTTTTGCCGGACGCACCAGATAGGCGCGCACCTGCCCGTTGCCCTTGGGAGAGGGGTAGGTGACGTACTCGGCGATGATGTCCGGGTCGGTGAATTCGACCTGTTCGGCAAGGGCGTAATCCGGGCTCAGGGACGCCAGCAGCGCACCAGCGGTCAAGCCACCCAGGGTGAACAGCGCGGCGCGGTCGAGAAATTCGCGCCGGTTGATCAGGCCATGGGCGTAGTAGTCGTAGAGTTCCAGCAGTTGCGGGGAAAAGTCTTTTGCAGTGAGACGGGGCATCGGTGCGCTTCCTCTTCGGCGGATTGATGGTTCTTGCAGCGACATGCCCTGTGGTCAACCGAGGCACTGCGCCCCGGCTTTCGCCACTTGTGCATCCTGCTCGGCCTTGACCCCGGACACCCCGACCGCGCCGATCACCTGGCCGTCGACCATGATCGGCACCCCGCCTTCGAGGGAGGTCAGCAGCGGGGCCGACAGAAAGGCCGTACGCCCACCGTTGACCATCTCTTCATAGCCTTTGGATTCACGCCGCCCCAGGGCCGAGGTGCGGGCTTTTTCCGTGGCGATGTAGGCGCTGATGGGCGAGGCGCCATCGAGGCGTTCGAGGGCCAGGGGATGTCCTCCGTCATCGACCACGACAATGGTCACCGGCCATTGGTTGGCCTGGGCTTCGGTGCGCGCGGCAGCGAGGATCCGGCTGATTTCGACCTGGCTCAGGACGGCTTTGCGGTTCATGGGCGTTCTCCAGTGGGCGTTATTGGGACAAGGCGTCTTCGACCAGTTCGATCCAGTGCCGAACGGGGGTGCGACCCGCGCCGTCGAGGTGCGACTGGCAACCGATATTGGCGGTGACGATGACTTCGGGGTAGCCGCTTTCCAGGGCATTCAACTTGTTGTCGCGCAGCTGTCGGGCCAGTTCCGGTTGGGTCAGCGAATAGGTGCCCGCCGAACCGCAGCACAAATGGCTGTCTGGAACAGTGGTGAGGTTGAACCCCAGGCGGATCAGCAGCTTCTCCACCGCGCCGCCGAGTTTTTGCGCGTGCTGCAAGGTGCAGGGGCAATGGAACGCCACGCGGTGGGCGTTGTGGATGCCCAGTTGTTCCAACGGTTCGTCGCGCAATACTTCCACCAGGTCCCGGGCCAGCGCGCTGACCTTTTTCGCCTTGTCGGCATAGGCTGGATCGCGTTCGAGCAGGTGCCCGTAATCCTTGATAAAGGCACCGCAACCGCTGGCGGTTTGCACGATGGCCTCGGCGCCTTGTTCAATACCCGGCCACCAGGCGTCGATGTTGTGCCGGGCCCGATCGAGGCCAGCCGCCTGGGCGTCCAGGTGATAATCCACGGCACCGCAACACCCGGCCTCGCGGGCCGGCATGACGCTGATGCCCAGCCGGTCCAGTACCCTGGCGGCAGCCACGTTGGTATTGGGCGACAGTGCGGGCTGCACGCAACCTTCGAGCATCAATACCTGCCGGGCATGGCGGGTGGCGGGACGCTGCTTGGGCACCGGGAGGTTGCGCGGCAGTTTGCCCTGCAGCGTACCGGGCAGCAGCGCGCGCAGTGTCTGGCCACTGTTGACCAGGTGTTTGAACAGGTCCGGATGCGGCACCAGCTTGCGCAGTCCCTCGCGCAACAGGCGCTGGCCAATCGGACGCGGCACCGCTGCATCGACCACGGCGCGACCAATGTCCAGCAAATTATGGTAATCGACCCCCGAAGGGCAGGTGGTCTCGCAGTTGCGGCACGACAGACAGCGATCCAGGTGCAGTTGGGTCTTTGCCGTGACTTCGTTGCCTTCCAGCACCTGCTTGATCAGGTAGATGCGCCCACGCGGGCCATCGAGCTCATCGCCGAGTAACTGATAGGTCGGGCAGGTAGCGTTGCAAAAACCGCAGTGCACGCAGTTGCGCAGGATGCTGTCGGCTTCTTCGGCGCGGGGCAATCGGCGGGCGCGTTCGCTCAAGGTGGTCTGCATGATTCATAACTCCGCGTACAGGCGTCCGGGGTTGAAGATGCGCTGGGGGTCGAGTTGCTGCTTGAGGCTCTGGTGGTAACGCAGCAGCGCGTCGGGCAGTGGCTGGAAGGGCGTGTCCGTGAGCCCGTGGCTATAGCAGGTGACGTGCCCGCCAGCCTCGGCGACGACCTGGCGAATGAACGTTGCCCGGGCATCGGACTTGAGCCAGCGCTGGGCGCCGCCCCAATCGATCAGTTGCCGACCGGGCAGGGACAGGCGCGGTGTGTTGTTGGGCACGGACAGGCGCCACAGTGGCTGGTCTTCATCGAAGAACGCCAGGCGCTGTTCGTTGAGATCGGCCCAATACGAAGCGTCGAGCACCTCGCCACCCAGGCGATCGCGGGCCGCCGCCACCGAGCCTTCGCCGCCCTCGAGCCGCAAGTGCAGGCACTCGCCGTCATGACAGGCGGCGCTGATCGGCAGCGGTTGCTGGCCCCATTCCGCCAGGCGCAGCAAAGCTTGCTCGACGTTCATTTGCAGGCTGATGCTCAGGGCCTGCCGGGGCTTGGGCAGGACCTTGAGCGAGACCTCGGTGATCAGGCCCAAGGTGCCGTAACTGCCGGCCATCAGGCGCGACAGGTCGTAACCGGCGACGTTTTTCATGACCTCGCCACCGAAACGCAAATGCTTGCCCAGCCCGGTAATCACCCGCGTACCCAGCACGAAATCCCTCACCGACCCCGACCACGGCCGACGCGGCCCGGACAGCCCGCAAGCGATCATGCCGCCGACGGTGGCGTCATCGCCGAAGGCCGGCGGTTCGCAGGGCAACATCTGCTGCGCGGCGTCCAGCACGCTTGCCAGTTCCGTCAGCGGTGTGCCACAGCGCGCTGTGATCACCAGTTCTGTCGGGTCATAGCGGACAATGCCCCGGTGCGATCGTGTATCGAGTATTTCCCCCGCCGTCACGCGGCCCAGGAACGCCTTGCTGTTGGCGCCCTGAATCCGTAGCGGCGTGGCGTTGGCCAACGCCTGGTTGACCTGCTCCAGCAGCGCTGTGCTGTCATCGAGATCAGCAGGTGGGTGCATCAGAAACGCTCCAGGTCGGGGAAGGGCAGTTTTCCTGCGTGCACATGCATGGCACCAAACTCGGCGCAGCGGTGCAGGGTCGGTATGTTCTTGCCGGGATTGAGCAGTCCGCCGGGGTCGAAGGCCGCCTTGACCGCATGGAACAGGGTCAGCTCATCGCTGTTGAACTGCGCGCACATCTGATTGATCTTTTCCCGGCCTACGCCGTGTTCCCCGGTAATGCTGCCGCCGACTTTCACGCACAGCTCGAGGATCTTGCCGCCCAGGGCCTCGGCGCGATCCAGTTCGCCCGGTGTATTGGCATCGAACAGGATCAGCGGGTGCATGTTGCCGTCGCCGGCATGGAACACGTTGGCTACTCGCAGGCCGTATTCGGCCGAGAGTTCGGCGATGGCCTTGAGCACGCCCGGCAGTTCACGACGCGGGATGGTGCCGTCCATGCAGTAGTAATCCGGCGACAGGCGGCCCACCGCCGGAAAGGCGTTCTTGCGTCCGGCCCAGAAGCGCACGCGTTCGGCCTCATCCCGGGCCTGGCGCACTTCGGTGGCGCCGGCCTGCTCGAGCACCTGGCGCACGCGGTCGCAATCGTCACGCACGTCGGCTTCGACGCCGTCGAGTTCGCACAGCAGGATGGCCTCGGCCTCCACCGGGTAACCGGCGTGGATGAAGTCTTCGGCAGCGCGGATGGCCAGGTTGTCCATCATCTCCAGGCCGCCCGGGATGATGCCGGCGGCAATGATGTCGCCGACGGCGTGGCCGGCTTTCTCCACGGAGTCGAACGCGGCCAGCAGCACCTTCGCGGACTGCGGCTTGGGCAGCAACTTGACCGTGACTTCGGTGATCACCCCAAGCATGCCTTCGGAGCCGGTGAACAAGGCCAGCAGGTCAAGGCCGGGGGAATCCAGGGCGTCGGAGCCCAGGGTCAGTTGTTCGCCGTCGACGGTGAGGATGTCGACCTTGAGCAGGTTATGCACGGTCAGGCCGTACTTGAGGCAATGCACGCCGCCGGCGTTTTCGGCGACGTTGCCGCCAATCGAGCAGGCGATCTGCGAGGACGGGTCGGGCGCGTAGTACAGGCCGAACGGCGCGGCGGCCTGGGAGATCGCCAGGTTGCGCACTCCCGGCTGCACCCTCGCGGTACGGGCGGCGGGGTCGATCTGCAGAATCTGGTTGAAGCGGGCCATCACCAGCAGCACGCCTTTTTCCAGGGGCAAGGCGCCGCCAGACAGGCCGGTACCGGCACCCCGGGCGACGACCGGTACCCGGCGTGCGTGACACAGGCGCAATATGCCCTGGACCTGGGTGATGTCCCGCGGCAGCACCACCAGCATCGGCGTGGTGCGGTAGGCGCTCAGCCCGTCGCATTCGTACGGCTTGAGTTCTTCCTGCTGGTGCAGGATTTCCAGGTCGGGCAACTGCGTGCGCAAGGCCTGCAACAGCGCGGCCTTGTCGACCTCTGGCAGAGCGCCATCAACGCGTTCATCGTAGAGAATATTCATAGTCGTTTTACGATACTCCGTTCATGAAAGCCCGGGCGATTGCCGTAATGCTCGCTCCTACAGTGAACAGCATTTGGGTGATTGCCCGGGTTGTCCGATCAATGGCCGCCCACCACCATATTGCTGAACGGTGCGACATAGGCCTGCAACGTCACCAGGCCGCCGACCAGGATCGCCAGGACGATCGAGTGGAAAAACACATAGCGCAGGATTTCCCCTTCATGGCCATACCAGCGGGTGGCGGTGGAGGCAACGACGATCGACTGGGCGTCGACCATCTTGCCCATGACCCCGCCGGAACTGTTGGCGGCGGCCATCAACACCGGGCTGAGCCCCAGTTGCTCGGCGGTGACTTTTTGCAAGCCGCCGAACAGCACGTTGGACGCGGTGTCCGAGCCGGTCAGCGCCACGCCGAGCCAGCCGAGCAGGGTGCCGAACATCGGATAGAAAATCCCTGTCGCGGCAAAGGCCAGGCCCATGGTCGCGTCCAGCCCCGAGTAGCGGGTGAGGAAGCCCAGGGCGAGCATCGCGGTAATGGTGACCAGTGAGTAGCGCACCACCCACAGCGTGCGTAGGTACTGGTGAACCAGCTGCGGGATGGAGTAGCCCATCAACAGCCCGCCGAGAATCGCCGACAGCAGAATGCCGGTGCCAGTGCTGGTGAACCACGTGAACTTGTAGATCGCTTCTTCGGTTTTCGGTGCAGGCACTACGGGCGGAATCTTTTCGATCTGCTGGTGAATCGTAGTGAAAGTCAGGACCGGGGCGAAAATCGGATTTGCCTCGCGCAACGGTTTACCCTGGGGATCCAGTTTGGCCGCGCTGGTGGCCGGATCGATCGCCGGGCGGGTGTCGAACATGTTCTTGAAGCCTTGGGTACCCCAGGCGAAAACGAAGACCGTGAGGATGATCCACGGCATCCAGGCGCGCATTACCGCAGGCTTGGCGTCGCTGGCAAAGGCTGCGCTGGCGATCGGCTTTTCGTCATGCTCCTCGGCGATGGCCGAGTTATCGACGCGCCCGGACAGGGCGGCGGAGGTATGCACGGTGGCCGGTTTCCACACTTTGAGGAAACCCGTCAGGCAGGCCATGGAAATCAGCGCGGCGATCACGTCCACCAGCATCGGCCCGTGATAGTTGGACACGATGAACTGCGGCACGGCAAAACTGACCCCGGTCACCAGGATCGCCGGCCAGATTTCCAGCATCTTGCGCCAGCCGGCGAAGGCCCAGATCAGCCAGAAAGGCACGATTACCGAGAAGAACGGCAGTTGCCGTCCGACCATCATCGACAGCTCCATTTCATCGAGCCCGGTGACTTTGGCCAGGGTGATGATCGGCGTACCCAGGGCCCCGAAGGCCACGGGCGCGGTATTGGCGATCAGCGCCAGGCCCGAAGCGGCCAGTGGTGAAAAGCCCAGGCCGATGAGGATCGCCCCGGTCACCGCCACCGGCGTACCGAACCCCGCTGCGCCTTCGAAAAAGGCGCCGAAACAGAAGGCGATCAGCAGCAATTGCAGGCGGCGATCGTCGGTGATCCGCGCCAGGGAGTCCTGCAGCACTTTGAACGAGCCGTTCTCGGTGGTCAGCCGGTGCAGGAAAATGATGTTCAATACAATCCAGCCGATGGGCAACAAACCGTTGGCGGCGCCGTACAACGCGGCCGACCCCGCCATGCCGGCGGGCATGCCGAAGGCGAAAATCGCGATCACCAGGGCCGAGGCCAGGGCGAGCAATGCCGCCAGGTGCGCCTTGACATGGAAGAAGGCCAGGGCTGCGAGCATCACCACCACCGGCACGGCTGCCATGAGGGTCGAAAGCACCGGGTTGTTGAACGGATCGTAGATTTGCTGCCAGACCATGTTCCACCTCTGCTTTTTTGTTGTTGGGAGTGCAGCCCCTTGGGGGGAGGTGGCCTCTAGTATAGGTGCCATTGCGCCGCTGTCAGGGCGCGGTGGCCGTCGCCTCGATCAGCGCTTGGCAGGCGGCTGAGCTAGCATTGCCGATAGGTCGAAACCAACCGTGGGAGGGGAGCAGCAATGACTGAGCGCCATATCGAGCACAAGGAGACGCTTTCGAACGGATGCAGCATCAAGGTCAAGGCCGAGATACTGAAGGACGGCTCATTGGGAATGTTCATCGGTGTTTACCGGCCGGACGGCTCGGTCATTGACGAAAACCACGATCCAAAACCCCATATGCTGGACATGGAAGCGGCGATGGACTGGGGAATTGACATTGCCAAGGGTATCGGCAACAGCCAGAGAACCTTGTAACGCATGGCTGGGGATTGGCGATGCGATATTCGCGAGCAGGCTCGCTCCCACAGGGGAAATTCGATCAACTGTGGGAGCGAGCCTGCTCGCGAAGCGTTTGATTTTTAATGCTTGAACATCACATGCCGCACAACGGTGTAATCCTCCAGCCCATACATCGACATGTCCTTGCCATACCCCGACAACTTCTGCCCGCCATGGGGCATTTCGCTGACCAGCATGAAGTGCGTGTTGACCCAGGTGCAGCCGTACTGCAAGCGCGCCGACAGGCGATGGGCGCGGCCGACGTCGGCGGTCCACACCGAGGACGCCAGGCCGTAGTCGGAATCGTTGGCCCAGCCCAGCACCTGTGCCTCGTCACTGAATTTGGTCACCGACACCACCGGCCCGAACACTTCGCGGCGCACGATCTCGTCGTCCTGCTGCGCATCGGCCAGCACCGTCGGTTCGAAGAAGAAACCGTTGCCTTCCACGGCCTTGCCGCCGGTGACCAGGCGGATGTGCGGCTGTGCCACGGCACGCTCGACGAAGCCGGCGAC
>NZ_APIO01000201.1:0-1304 GCF_000408945.1 Pseudomonas sp. G5(2012) | reverse complement strand
ACCGTGACCCTGAGCAACGCCGATGGCCTGCCGGTGAATAACCACGGCGGCCTGAGCTTCACCCTGACCGATGGCACGGTGATCAACATCGCCGCCAATCAAACCAGCGGCAGCACCAGCGTACCGGTGCCGGACAACCTGTACGTTGATCAGCCTGTCGTCATCGACAATCAGTTGACCGGTGTCAGCGGCAGCAACAACTACGAGAACCTGGTGCTCGGTAGCGACAAAACCAGCGTCACCATTAGCGACGAAGCGAACGGCGCCGACAACAAGGTCACCGTGGGTATCGCCGCCAACGGCGACGTCACCGAAGGCACTGCGCCGACCTTTACCGTGTCCATCAACCGCGCTTTGGCCGATGACTTCACCGTCACCCTGAGCAACGGGAAATCGGTGGTGATCAGCGCAGGTCAAACCAGCGCGATCTACACCGGCGACACCAACGCCGAAGACGTCTACCAAGACCCATCGTCCCTGACCTTGAACGTCACCGGCGCCTCCGTGGCCGGCAAGACCTTCGAGAACCTGGTGATCGACAACACCGCAGCCACGGTGAACACCACCGACACCACCAATGACGTGGTGGCCAAGTTGACCGTGGACAGTACCAGCGTCAGCGAAGGTGGCCAGATCACCTACACCGTGACGTTGAGCAATGCCGATGGCTTGCCGGTGAATAACCACGGTAGGTTGACCTTCACCTTGACTGACGGCACCACCATTAACGTCGCCGCCAACCAAACGTCTGGCAGCACCAGTGTTCCGGTTGCAGACAACCTCTACGTCGACCAGCCTGTGACTGTGGTTAACCAGTTGCAATCCGTCAGCGGCAGCAACAACTACGAAAACCTGGTGCTCGGCAGCGACACCACCAGCGTCACCATCAGTGACGACGCAAACGGTGCCGGCAACAAGGTCACCGTGGCCCTCAGCGCCAACGGCGACGTGGTGGAAGGCAACGCGCCGAGCTTCACCGTCAGCATCAACCGCGTTCTGGCCGATGACTTCACCGTCACCCTGAGCAACGGGAAATCGGTGGTGATCAGCGCAGGTCAAACCAGCGCGATCTACACCGGCGACACCAACGCCGAAGACGTCTACCAAGACCCGTCGTCCCTGACCTTGAACGTCACCGGCGCCTCCGTGGCCGGCAAGACCTTCGAGAACCTGGTGATCGACAACGCCGCGGCCACGGTGAACACCACCGACACTACGAATGACGTGGTGGCCAAGTTGACCGTGGACAGTACCAGCGTCAGCGAAGGTGGCCAGATCACCTACACCGTGACCCTGAGCAACGC
>NZ_APIO01000200.1:0-799 GCF_000408945.1 Pseudomonas sp. G5(2012) | reverse complement strand
GCTGCGATCTTTTGATCTCAGGATTACAGCCCCACCACATCCTCAGCCTGCAAACCCTTCTCGCCAGTCACCACCCCGTACTCGACCTGCTGGCCTTCAGTCAGCGAACGGTGCCCCTCACCGCGAATCGCGCGGTAGTGCACGAACACGTCCACCCCGTCCTCGCGTTGAATGAAGCCGTAGCCCTTGGCGTCGTTGAACCACTTCACATTGCCGGTTTCGCGCGTTGCCATCTCAGTACCCCCTTGTTTTTATTTTGAGCGCCCGAGTATATGACAGGCGCAGAAACTCTCAACTACAGATTGGTTGAGTGCTTTTTTGCCGATTTTCGACGAATCCGGCACACTGTCTCCCGCCCGAGCAAACGCTCGGTTTTATTCACTCACGCAGAAGCCGTATGACCCGCTCCCCGTTCCGCCGTCTTGTGTTTGGCACCCTGCGCCGACTGTTGTACCTCTGGGTTCGCTCGGAGACGATCAACCAGTCGTCGTTCACCCTCAACCTCGACCGCAGTCGCCCGGTGTTCTACGTCCTGCAAAATCCTTCGTTGACCGACCTGGCCGTGGTCGACACCGAATGCACCAAGGCCGGCCTGCCGCGTCCGGTGCTGCCGGTATCGGTGGGCAACCTGCTGGAACCGGCCGCGTTCTTCTACCTGACACCGGACCCGGACTGGCTCGGGCGCCAGGACAAGCGCGGCGCACCGCCCACCTTGACCCGCCCGGGCAGTGCCTTGAGCCAGAACGCCGCCGAAGAGGCGCCGAGCATTTCGGCGCGCGGGTTCTGGGGGCCGGTGGCG
>NZ_APIO01000199.1:0-11082 GCF_000408945.1 Pseudomonas sp. G5(2012) | reverse complement strand
GCCTGACAGCCGACCTGATTGCAGGCTTGTCCGCGATCCCCTGTAGGAGCGAGCCTGCTCGCGAAAAACCTGAGGGCACCACGGGGTTTCAGGCACCCCGTATCATCGTTGACGACCATCGTCGGAACGCCGCCCGGAGCATGCTCGCGCCTACAGTGCTCGCCGCACTCCGATCGAGGGGGCAAGAAGATCAAAAGGCAAAGCGAGGTGTCCCGATCGGGAGCCGTACGCACTTCCCTCTGTAGGAGCCGGCTTGCTGGCGAAGGCGGCCTTATAGCCGACCAGCCACTCACGGCTGTACCCAATCCAATGTAGGAGCGAGCATGCTCGCGATGAACCAGAGAGCCCCGCGGGCTACCAGGCACCCCGCGTCATCGTTGACGACCATCGCGACGGTGCGACGATTCGACATGCTCGCTCCTACAGTGCTCGCCGCGTACGAACATCCCCTTGAGGTACCGCCGAATCTGTCGATAACGTGCGCAGCTCTCGAGCAAGCCGGCTTTGGGGTGGGCCTTGTGTGCCTGGGCCTGTTGCGGGCTGCAAGGCAAACCACGTATCTGCGCCAGCGGTTGTTCATCCCCGCACGGCAACTCCATCGCATCCGGGCGGATACGCCACATTGTCACGCCATGGGCCTCGGCACGGGCTTGCAGCTCACCCGATTCACAGGCATGCCACACCAACAGCTTCCCCGTTTCGCGAGCCACGGTCGGGATCAATCCGGCGTTGTCGCGGGCGAAGGTCAAACGACCCCAGCGGCTATTCAATAATCTACGCAGCGCCGACCGCTCGCGCCGAGGCACGCCAACCACCGTCACGCTACCGGCAAACAGGCTGTCCTGCTGCTTTTGCCGGGCCAGTTGGCGGGCCACGGTCATCACGTCGCAGCGCTGGTCGGTCAGCGGGTCGACGTAACGGCAATAGCGGATATACGCCGCCGCCACCAACTGCTCCAGGGTCGGGCGTGCCTGGCGACGGGGAATGGCCAGGCGGTCATCGGTCAAACCCCAGCCGGCATAGAATGGCAGGCCGAAACAGGTCACCGGGATGCCCTGGATCAACGCCTCAAGCCCGGCCTGGCTGGTGCCCACATACACCCGTTGGGCCCGGCGCGCCAGGGAAGCCCAGGAAACATGACGACTCTCCAGCACCAGGCCGCGTTCGCGCGCGGCGTCGAGCAGGCAGCTTTTCTTGTGGCCGTTGACGCAGTCCGGGTGAATCCGCACCCGCACATCCGCCTCGGGATTTTCCGCCAGCGCCGCGTCGAGCATGCGAATAAAGTCCGCTTCACACAGCCCGCCACCGGGAATCGAAAAGTCGCCGTAGGTCTGGTCCACCACCAGCACCAACGGCCGCTCACGCCCCAGCGGATCGTCATCGCTCAAGTCCGGCGCATTGTTGTATTTGCCGATGCCGCTGCTGCGCATCAGCGCAATCAACTCCCGCGCGGTGGCCAAATCTGCATCGCTCAAGGTGTGCGGCACCTGCAGGATGTTTTCCAGCAGCGACGGCCGATCGGCCAGGTAGTGAATGCCGATCGGATCGACCACCATCGACATCGGCGTATCGCCTTCCACCCCCAGCGACGAAGAACGCAAAAAGCCGTCCTCCAGCGCCACATAGGGAATCCCCCAACGCTTGCACAGCACCCGGGCGTGGTCCGACGAGCTTTTGTAGCCGATCCCGGAAATCGCCTTCAACCCCGCCGGCCGCTGTCGACCGCGTCGCCACAACCACTGCGGCGTTCCTTCAGGGTCGAGAAATTCGCCCAGGTGAAAGACTTTCCACATCACCCATTGCGACATGATGCCCACCCAGCCGGGGCCTTCAACCAGGGACTCAAGGGCGACGGGTCGATTCATTTCGGGGGCACTCGTGAAAGGGGCGACAACGTGCGACGCAGATTGATGACAGTTGGAATCGGCACCAGGCGGCTGAGCCAGCTCATGGTGCGTATCGACACAAAGCCGTGGTGGGCATAGAACGCCCGGGCGGCGAGGTTTTTCGCTTGCACTTCCAGCTCGACTTTTTCCTGCCCGCAGCTCAAAGCCTGCTCGCACACAGCCTGCAGCAAGGCGCTGGCAACGCCCTGGCGACGGGCGACTTTGCGCACGCGCAAGCCATACAGGTAAAACCCGTAATACCACTCGCGACACTCGCTAATCATGAACAACCCATAGCGCAGCGAGCCCCCCAGCCAGCCGAACTCACGCACGAAGGGCGCGGGGCCAGGTGAAAAAGGCCCGCGTCGATGGTGTTTGAACGCCGCGTAACCGATAGCGCCTTCACTGCGATAGGCAATCAACACCCGATCCCAATTGATCCCGTCCGCCAACAGGCGATGACGACATTCTTCATCGCCGAGGATGAACGCCAGCGAGCCGCGCCCCGAGGTGATCCAGCGTGCAATCGCAGGCTCGCGCTCCGAAAGGCTGGAAGCCAGGACGATCTGCACGGGTTCATGCTGCATCGCCTACCGACGCCAGGTGATCGATAAACGTCTTGGCCAAATGCTCGACCCCCATATCCATGGGAGCACTGGCGCTACGCACGCGATTGGACCAGATGAAATACTCGGTATCGCCATCCGGCTCACCCAGGGCGCCATACACGTCGGGCAGGATCGGCACGTGGTCACCGAAGAAACACAGCCCGGCCGGCGTATCGCGGGCCAGCAAGTGCTCGCGCAATTGGCCGAGCATGCGGTCGGCATTAGCCAGGTGGCGCACATACGGCGCCAGGTCGCGCAGGCCTTCAGCCAGAGGACGGTCAAACCACTGCGCGAGATCGGTCGCCTCGACGTTTTCCAGGTGCAACGGCCCATGGTTCTCCATGGTGATGGCATGGATGTACAACGGCTGCGTGCGACCCGGCGCATCGAGCAATTCGCGGATCTTGTCGGCCACGGCGCAGTCACCGATAAACGGACCGGCCTTCTGCTGCTCGGTGAAGCTGCGCACGTCGATGAACTCGTCGAAGCCCAGCGCCGGCAGCACCTTGTCGCGACCGTAGAAACTGCCCACATAAGGGTGCACGCACACCGTGCGATACCCTCGGCGCTTGAGTTCCAGCGCGACACTGGCAACCCCCTGGCGCGCCAGGTGGCGATAGGGATTGAAGCGATGGACGCCGAGCTGGTCGACCTTGATCCCGGTCAGGAAGGCGAACTCAGTCCGCACCGTATTCGCACCCCAGGCCGCCACTTGCAAACGGCCCTGGGCCAGCGCTTCACCCCGCAAGGTATCGAACTGTTCGAGGACCTGCCCACGAACGCCGGGCCAAAGCCTGCGCGCATCGAAAAACGATTCGCTCTGCACCGACACCAGGTCCGCCAGGGTGGCATCGGCCATTGGGCGTGCTTCCTCGCCAAGGAACGGCGAGTTCAAAGACGCCAGCGCCACCGGACGCCGAGCGGCAAAAAAGTACGTCCACAAACTGGCCGCCAGGCCCCAGCGACCCAGGTCCAGGCCAGCGTCAAAGGTCGGTTTCAGGGGCTTGAAGCCACCCAGCCAGAGCAACGCCAAACCCCCGAGCAAGGTGCCCGTCGCCACGGCGCGGGCATTGGCGCCGACCGGCTCGAAATACAGCCCACAGCCCAGGTAGACCACAAACAGCAACGCCAGGCCAATCGCCTTGCCAATGCCGAAAAACGGCAGGTACAGGCGCGGAAAACGCACCGCATCGCTGAAGTATTCGAAGTCGGCGCAGACGAAGGGCTCGCGCAGCGAATGGTACTTGGCGTTGCTCACCAACACGATCAACAGCCACAGGGCCAACACGTTCACCGCGCTGAACCAGGCGCGGCCGGTGATCAGGTACAGCAAGCCGACGGCGAACGCCCAGGCACCGGCGTGCAGCAGCCAGGCGCGCAGCGGGCGACGCCAGCCGGGGCAGGGCACCAAGAGTCTTTCGAACCCGCACGACAACAGAAAACCGAGCACAACCACCCAGCCAAACGCACTACTCAACACATCAGGCACCGTAATCCAGCCACCGCAAAATGATCGACGACAGCCGTGGCGGAATGACTCCCAATGCCCAGCATCCAAGGTTCAGCGGGAACGGAAAACTGATCCGCGCCTGGTTCGCCGCCAGGCCGCGGCGAATCCTGCGCGCGGCTTTGTCCGGTGCCCAGAGCAAGGGTTTGGGCCCGGGCATCTCAAAGCACATCTTCGATTCGACGTAGCCAGGCATGATCACGTTGATCTTCACCCCGTCCACCGCCACCAGGTCGCGCATGGCTTCGCCGTAAGCCTTGATCGCCGCCTTGCTCGCGCTGTAGCTCGGCGTGGCGGGCAACCCGCGCCAGCCGGCCAGCGAACTGAACAGGGCGATCTGCCCGGATTTGCGCGCGCGCATAAACGGCAATGCGGCCTGCACCGTGGCCAGGGCTGCCAACACATTGATCTCGATCAGCGCCTGGGACAGCGCCCAGACTTCGCCCTCGCCATTGTCGCCTGCGGAGGTGTTGACCCCGGCGCCGACGATGATCAGGTCCGGCGCCTCGCTCTCGCTGATCTCACTGATCCAGCGGCGCAAGGCTTCCAGGTCCTGGACATCGAGCGGCTGCAGCAACACCCGCGCACCGAGGGCGCGGCACTGCGCGGCCATTTCTTCCAGGCGATCCAGGCGCCGGCCTTGCAGGATCAGGGTCACCCCCGGCGCCGCATACGCAGGCGCCAGGGCACCACCGATGCCGCCTGTGGCACCGGTGATGAGAATGCAGCGTGGAGACTTGTGCAGCGTCATAGGTACTGTTCGATCTTCGAGGTTTTCGCCATCAACACTTCCAGGGAGTTGTTCACCGCCATGTCGATGCCACAGCGGGTATAGAAGCCGCCGTTGACCTGCGTGGTGTGAATGACCGTGCTGCGAAAACGTTGAAACAGCGTGGAGTCAGGGGGTTCCGGGTGGTCCCAGAACGCGTCGAGGCCGCCCTGGTGGGTCAGCCCCTTGAGGTTGTAGATCGGGTCGCTCAGGGCGATGGTCGGCACGTTGTGCATCAGCGACGAGCCGCCCACGGTACTGTTGACCGTGACCACGCCGGCCACGTGCGACAGCAGCGTCGGCATGTGCCCGCTCTCGAGGAAGTCCACGCGGTCTTCGATGCCCAGCTTGTGGGCAATGCGCCGGGTGATGCGCTGATAGTTGACGATACCGGGCGTCAGCGGATGGTTCTTCACCACCAGCCGCGCATCGCTGCCGGCATGGCGGGCGAACGAGCCCATCACGTGCTTGAGCACATCCTTCATATGGCGGAACGGCGAGTGATCGCGGATCTGCGCATCGCTGTCCAACTGCAAGGGCAGCAGGAAGGTGCGGTTGCGATTGCGCGCCACCTCGCTGATCACCTCGGAATCGCGACCCTTGGCGCTCAACAGCCGAATGCCCTGGCGAATGTAGCCCGCATACTCCACCGCCGCGTTGAACGGCGCGTGGGTCTTGTAATGGGGAAACACCACTTTGTTCAGCGCGCCACCGACGTGATACATCACATCGTGCAGCGCCCGGGAGGCAAACGACAGGCGAAACTCGTTGCCGTTGTGATAACGCGGAATGTACTTGCCCACCTCGCGATACCACTCCGGGTCCCGGGGCAGCAGCGAGTGATTATTCACACCGTTGCGCTCAAGGGTGATCCAGTACGGCCGGAAGTAACCTTCCTCGAACACGTGCACACGAATCCCCAGCGACTTGGCCAGCGTCACCGCCGGTTGATGCACCGGCCGGCAATCGCCGAACAGCACCACGTCGGTGATGTGCTCCGTCTTGAAGCAGTGGCTGTAGAAATCCGCCAACTGCTCGGGGCGCGCCGAGTAATACACCCGCGCACCGCTGCCATACAGGGTATCGCCCATGTTGAAACTGACGGACTTGACCTGCTGTCCCTCGTTTCGCAGGGCCTGGGCCAGGCGCGCGAAAAACGGCGAACTGACGCCCTGCAAGAACAGGAACGAGTTGCGCGGCTTCACCGGCACCGGTCGCAGGGAGCGCTGCTTGGGAATCAGGATTGCCTGAGGCGTGGTTTCAAAACCGTAAGGAGCAAACGCCGAATCATCTCTCGCCATGTTGGAGTTCTTCCTTGCGTTGGTACTTCATCCCAGTTCTGGATCTCGATAAGCGTGCGTTCAGGAGTGGTAAATTTTCGGGTGATGCGGCTGACGTAAGTCGGGTAGCGGATCAGCGTTGCGGCCACCAGCTCGTCGAGGCTCAAGCGCCGGGTGCGCCGAGCCTGAACGTCCGGGCTCAGGTCGCGATCCTCGGTTAACCCCCAACCGGCATAGAACGGCTGGCCATACGTGGTCACCGGCACACCGCGCAACAAAGCTTCGAAGCCCGATTGCGAAGTCAGCACATGCACCTCGTCGACCTCGGACAACAGAGAGTGGAAAGGCACATCGCCCACCACCTGGTTGCACCAGTCGCTGGTGCGTTCTTCGTCTACGCCGGCCTCGCGTGTGCCAGCCAGTACTTCGGGGTGCGGCTTGTACAACAGCCACGCCATCGGATGACGCTCGCGCACCGCCTTGAGCAAATCCAGGTTGCGGCGGATCCGGTGCGCGCCATAACGAATCGAAGCATCGGACTCCACCTGGCCCGGCACCAGAATCACCCGCTCGACACCGGCCGGGCGTTTCCACGGCGTGCCAGGCAGGTTGTACTTGGTCACGCCGGCCGCGCAGATCGCTTCCCGCAAGGCCGCCGCCCGCTGCAACAAGCCCGGTGCACAAGGCTCGTTTTGCAATATGTGTTCCAGACGCGAAGGGCGGGTGGCGTCGTAGTAAATGCCCAGGTCGTCGAACACCCAGGACAGGGGGCGGGTTTTTTTTGCGCCCAGGCCGACGGAGCGCAGGAAGCCGTCTTCGACGCGGCCGAGGTGGTTGGTGTTGTTTTGTTGTGCAACTGTCGAATCGTGCTGGCAGCCCCAGGTCACCACGGCTGAGCGGGTCTTCGAGCATTTGGGAGGTGGGACAAACTGGGTGGATGAGCCGTTAAAAAAATCCTGCACCAGAGGCTCTTTCCACTTGCTGAAACCGACCATGTGCAGGCTTTGGGGTAGGCGACTGCGCATCCGTCGCTGCAGACCCAGCCACGCCAACACAGTTTCGACCTGGCACGGTGCGCCCGTCTCCGGGTCGACGTAACGTGGGTATTCCACCAGCGCGGCATGCAGTAACTGTTCAAGACTAACCAGCTGGCGTCGCTCAGGCGCTGGCAGTGCATCAACGGTCAAGCCCCAGCCGGCATAGAACGGCATGCCAAACGTGTGCACCGGCACGCTCCACAACAGAGCATCAAAGCCCAGCTGCGAGGTCATCACGTAGACCGCCTGGACGGCCGACAGCAGTTCGGCGGGGTGCACATTATCGCTGATCACCTGCACCCGCGGATGTTTGCGCAATGCCGCCAGGTCGAAGTGCCCCTGCTTGCGCCCGGCCACCACATCCGGGTGAACCTTGACCACCACCGTACTCTGCGGGTGACGGGCCAGCGCGACTTCGAGCATGTGCTCGAAATCAGCAGCGCTGGCGCCTTGCAGCGAAGCATCGCCCCGCGTCTGATCAGCGACCAGTACGCAAGGCTGCGGCAATACACAGGTTTCGATCCGCGCGCCGTTGTACTTCGAAACGCGTTCCTCGCACCAGCTTGCTTGCAGGGCACGGGCACGATCGGACTGCGCCAGCGTCAGCGGCTGCGCAATCAATTGTTCCAGGCGAGAAGGGGCGGTGGCGTCGTAATAGATGCCCAGCGGGTCGACGATCAGCGACAACGGCGGGTCTTCAGCACCCAGGCCCACCGAGCGCAAAAAACCGTCTTCGACCGTGATCAGCGGCAACCCCGCAGCATCGGCTGCTTCCTTGGCACGCAACGCACTGGGCTTGCGCCCCCACGCCAACACATCATCGGCCCGGGCAATGTCGCCCACCGTTCCACACAGCAGCCGATACTCAGGCAACAGCGCGGGGAGGGTAGGGATTTGTTGCGCACCTTTAGACAGAATCAGCAAAGAGCGACGCGGTGGAGCGACATTGTCCATAAATAACAGCGGATATCCATATCGGGCGCAATCATCACTCAGGCGCGCATCAGTGCGCGTGCCTGGAGGAAATGCTCAATGAAATTTGGCGCAAATGATAATACAAACGTAGGGTAACCATTCATAAAAGTAGGAAGAATCTGACGACTTTTTCACATAAATCGACATTTCCCATCGTACCTGCAGCCCCGCCAATCAACGGCCCGATGAGTGGCATCCACAACGCTTACCGGGCGGTTGACAACCAAAAAAAGCCAGCCGCCGACCCTGCAGGAGCTTGCCAGCGAAGACCCCGGCACGTCCGATACCGGTGTTCTCGTGTCCCCGCCAAATGACGCGATGACACCGTTCAAGATAGAAGGCCGGCTCAAGGCAATCACTCGGTGCATCAAGGGCGGGTTCAGTGGGCGGACAGATCGCCTGAAGCGCTAGGCGAAGGCTTCGCCGTGCTAGCGTGATCAAGCTGTCGAGACCTTGCCGCTGGCTGTATGCAAGGCGTACGTGCGTGGTTTGAATCGACAGGATTTTCGGGCGAGTAATACAGGTCGTCTTCGTCATCTCGTAGGTGGCAATACCACCCATACAGCGATGCCAAAAGGGTGACAACGATTATGGCTATGAGGATGAAGATTAGATAACGCATCGTACTCGGCTGCCTTGTAATGCTGCGAGTGTATGGTTGAGATGCGTCCTTGCTTGTAAGTGAATTTAAGCCACTTGGAGAAACGGCTGTCTGTAGGGAAAAGCCCTAGATGACGGTTTTTTTTCCTTAGGATGTAGGAGATGGCTTGCCAGCGAAGACGTCCATCCCAGCAAATCCAAACCGCCTGGATTCACTCAACCCGCGAAGAAACATCCCACAACCCTTTCAGGTTGTCCCTCGGAAGCGGCATCTCTAGCCTTTGTCCGCCGCTGTCAAATCAGCGGCCGGGCATGGAACCCCGAATTCCAAACGGCTCAATAACATCACCAAGAGATGGAGCTTCGCCATGCCCAAATCCTCCCCAAGCACAATGTTTCTCATCGCCCCCGGTATCGATACCGAGACCTTGCTGGCCTACGCCTGTGAGTCGCTGAGGTCCGCCAACGTAATGGCCAGTGATTTCGCAACATTCGTCGACGGACCGCAGCGCAGTATGTTGTTGGGTATCCAGCAAGTGATCATGCTGGCTGATATGGCGGTGAATCGGGCGCTGGATAATCTCGATCCGCAAGAGTAATCACGCTCGCAAATCCTCCGGCATGAAGACGCCCTCTCATCAACCAAGCCCCCCTGTAGGAGCTGGCTTGCCAGCGAGGCGTCCTCACCTCAAACAAAGATCCTGTGTATCGACTCGCCTAACGGTCCGAAATCAACGGCAGCGCCAACAAGTACTCATACTTCTCATGCAACAGATCCAGCTTGCCCCGTCGCTGATAGTCAGCAATGGTCTTGGGCCTCAAGAAATGCCACAGCGCGTTCTGCAAGAAAAAGTAATCCACGTTGCGTAACGCGCTCTGCTGATCGAATCGCTCGTCCAATGCCTCGACATAAGCGTTCAAGAACTCGGCGCGCACCTTGGTAAAACGCGCCAGGTCCCCTTGGCGGAAAATCCCGCTCAAATAAGCGCCGCCATCGAAACCGACCCGACCGATCTTCACCTCGCTCCAGTCGATCATCTGCAAGCCTTCGGGCGATACAAAAAAATTCTTCGCGAGATAATCCATGTGGCAAAGGCAGCGCTGGGTATCGCGGGCCCGAGACTGGGCTTGGCGCAAGGCCGGCTGCAAGCGGCGCAGACGCTCGGCCAGGCCGTGAAAACGTACATCGTCGGCGGGCAGGTCCCTGAGGGAGGGCAGGTAACGCACGAAATTGAAACGCCAGCGCAGCAGATACCACGGGCGGAAATAATCCATTTCCCAGAACCGGTAACGCTGTCGCCAGTTGGCCGGCTGGAAGTGCCGATGGGACAGCGCCTCGATTTCTGCGATGCCCTGGGCAATCTGCGGCGCAATCCTGACCATCTGCGGTCCTCGCCCCTTCACGAAACGCGTGAAGATCAGGCTTTCCCGCAGAGTTTCAATTACCCCCAGGCAGCCCGGATGCTTGAAATGCTCGCCGCCCGCCAACACACCGCGCTCGCGATAGAAGCGCGATTCCAGGCTGGAAATGAACAGCAACTTGCGGATCGACTTTTCCACCACATCCAGACTCTCCCCGCTGGATCGATGAGTCAGGTGATGATGGCGTACGTAGTTGACGAACGAGGCATTGGACTCAAGGTCCCGGGTCGTGATGCTGTATTCATCCAGTGGGTGGCCGAGCACATGGCTCAAGCGTTTTTCCAGGTTGCCAGCGCCCCACCAGAACACATCGTCGCGACCAAACAGTCCATGTTGCTTTGATTCGTTATCCATGGGTTCCACTGTCAACATCCACTCCAGAGCACACCTGAACCTTTGTGTCCCGATTCAGGCGAGGCGCGATAGTACGGATTCCACCCATCAATTGCCAATTATCTGGCGCGCATTGGCCTGTTGTTGGGTAATTTCCTACAGGCGGTCCCCGACCAAATATCGATTTGCATAAACAAGAACGGGGCCCAATATCGGCCCCGTTACACGCTGCTATGTATGACTCGTCGGCTTACTGCGCCATCTTCGCCATCACCTGCGCATAACCCGCCGCAGTGCCCAATACCGCATCTTTGCCCTGCGCAAACAGAATACTGTCCGCCACTTCACGGAACGCACCGGTACCGCCCGCCGCATTCAGCACATGGGTGGCCGCCGCTTTCACATACACCGGCGCATCCGCTACGGCAAACGACAAAGCGCACGCTGCAAAGGCCGGCAGATCAATGCAATCGTCACCAATGCACGCCGTTTGCGCGGCGCTTACACCGGCTTCAACCATCAGTTGGTTGCACGCCGCCTGCTTGTCCTTCACGCCGAACTGGCAAAGGGTAATGCCCAGATCAGCCACGCGCTTGCGCAGCGTTGCCGAATCACGCCCGGACAACACAGCCACCCGCACACCGTTTTCTTCCAGCAATCGCATG
>NZ_APIO01000198.1:0-14076 GCF_000408945.1 Pseudomonas sp. G5(2012) | reverse complement strand
CACCCCCCCTGTGGGAGCGAGCCTGCTCGCGAAAGCGGTGCACCAGTCAACAGAAATGTTGAATGTGGTGCCGCCTTCGCGAGCAGGCTCGCTCCCACAGTTGTTTCGGGCCTCTCTGTAGGAGCGAGCATGCTCGCGATGAACCCGAGAACGCCGCGGGGTGTCAGGTTTCCCGCGTAATCGTTGGTGACCATCGTCGGAACGCCGCCCGGAGCATGCTCGCTCCTACAGCCGCCTGTCGGTAGTTGTTCGAAGTTGTAACAGCGCCAAACGCGCAGTGCTGAATCTAGATAAATAATCCAGATAAAACAGATGCTTACGCGGATTTTGGTTTGTTACAGCCAATCTCACGAGTAATTGCCGCCTTACTGAACACTCGTTTAGTATGGCCTCAAGTCGCATCACCTCAGACCAATCACAATAATTCGAGGATTCGCATGACTACCCACGATTCTCTGCTCAGTCAGGTCGAAGCCGGCGTTGCCTGGATCACCCTCAATCGCACCGCCCAGCGCAATGCGCTGGACATTCCGACGCTAAAAAACCTGCACGCTTTGCTCGACGCCTTCAACGCTGATCCTGCGGTGCGCGTGGTGGTATTGACGGGTAGCGGTCGCAGTTTCTGCGCCGGCGCCGACCTGGCTGAATGGGCCGAAGCCGAGGCGCGTGGCGCACTGGAAACCTACGGCTGGACCGAAACCGCCCACGCCCTGATGACCCGTTTGCACAGCCTGGATAAACCGAGCATCGCCGCCATCAACGGCACCGCCGTCGGGGCCGGGATGGACTTGACCCTGTGCTGCGACCTGCGCATCGCCGGGCAGTCGGCCCGGTTCAAGGCGGGCTACACCAGCATGGCCTACTCGCCAGACGCCGGCGCCAGTTGGCACCTGCCACGGTTGATCGGCACCGAGCAAGCCAAACGGCTGCTGTTCCTCGACGAACTGTGGGGTGCCGACCGTGCCCTGGCCGCTGGCCTGGTCGGCGAAGTTTGCGCTGACGATCAACTATTGAGCGTCGCTGGCGAGCTCGCCGCACGCCTGGCCGCCGGGCCAACCTTTGCCTTCGCCCAGACCAAAAAGCTCATGCGCGAAGGCGCCGATCGCAGCCTGGCCGAGCAACTGCAAGCGGAACTGGCTGCCGGCCTGTTGTGCGGTCGCAGCGAAGACGGCAACGAAGCGTTGCGCGCCGCCACGGAAAAACGCCCGGCGCGTTTTATCGGTCGCTGACCCTCGGTAAACCTTTAACAGCACTCGAACAACAGGTAGCACCCATGAATTTCCAACTGACTCAAGAACAAGAAATGTTGGTGGACTCGGTACGCAGCTTCGTCGAGAAGGAACTGCTGCCCTATGAAACCGAGGTCGACCGCGCCGACGAAGTTTCCCCGCAATTGGCCGCGCAGATCCGTGGCAAGGCGATCGCCGCCGGTTTCTATGCCTTCAACATGCCCGAGGAGGTAGGCGGTGGTGGCCTCGATTACTTGTCCCAGGCACTGATCGAACGTGAGCTGTCCAAGGTCTCCTGGGCGCTGCACGTGTTTGTCGCGCGGCCGTCGAAGATCCTCATGGCCTGCACCGGCGAGCAGATCAACGACTACCTGTTGCCGTGCATCCAAGGCGAGAAAATCGACTGCTTCGCCCTGACCGAACCAGGTGCCGGCTCCGACGCCAACGCGATCAAGACCCGCGCCGTGCGTGAGGGCGACGACTTTGTCCTCAACGGCAGCAAACACTTCATCAGTCACGCCGGGCACGCCGATTTCGCCATCGTCTTTGCCGTCACCGACACCTACGAACACAACGGCAAGAAGCGCAACGCCGTGACCTCGTTCCTGGTCGACCGCAACACCCCGGGCATGACCATCCGCCGGGGGCCCAAGTGTGTGAGCAACCGTGGTTACCACACCTTCGAAATGTTCTTCGACGACTGCCGCGTACCGGCCAATAAGGTCCTGGGCGAAGTCGGCAAGGGGTGGGACGTGGCCAACGCCTGGCTCACAGCCGGCCGGGTGATGGTCGCCGCCAACTGCGTAGGCCAGGCGCAACGGGCGCTGGACGTGTCGCTGCAATGGGCGGCCGATCGCAAACAGTTCGGCCAGGCCATCGGCACCTACCAAGGCGTGTCGTTCAAGCTGGCCGACATGGCCACGCAAATCCGCGCCGCCGAACTGTTGACCCTGCACACCGCCTGGAAAATGGACCAGGGCACCATGACCGATGGTGAGGCCGGCATGGCCAAGCTGTTCGCCAGTGAAGTGCTCGGTCGCGCGGCAGACGAGGCGGTGCAGATATTCGGTGGCATGGGCCTGATGGACGAAGGTCCGGTGGAACGTATCTGGCGTAATGCGCGGATCGAACGGATTTGGGAAGGCACCTCGGAAATCCAGCGGCACATCATTTCCCGCGAACTGCTGCGGCCGCTGCTGCGCTGATCGCCCGGAGAATTGCCATGTCCCAGACTATTCGTGACAACCTCAAGCGCATGCTCGCGCCACGGCATGTGGCCTTTGTCGGCGGGCGCAGCATGGCCCGCGCCCTCAAGCGCTGCGCCGAGGGCGGCTACCCAGGGCAAATGTGGCTGGTCAACCCGCAGCACGACAGCCTCGAAGGCGTGCCTTGCGTGCGAAACATTACTGACCTGCCGTGCGGGCCGGACGCAGTGTTCATCGCCACCAACCGTGAGCTGACCCTGACCTGCGTCTCACAACTGGCCGCCATCGGCACCGGCGGCGCTATCTGCTATGCCTCTGGTTTCGCCGAAACCGGCACCGAAGGCCAGGCCTTGCAACAGCAGCTGCTTGAAGCCGCGGGCGACATGGCCTTGCTCGGCCCCAACTGCTACGGCCTGCTCGACTACCTGCACAGCAGCGCGCTGTGGCCGGTGGCCCATGGGGGCAAAGCGGTGGAGAAGGGCGTGGCGGTGCTGACCCAAAGCGGCAATTTCGCCTACAACCTGTCCATGAGCGACCGCTCGCTGCCGGTGGCCTACATGGCCTCGGTCGGCAACCAGGCGCAACTGGGGGTGGCCGAACTGATGGACGTGCTGCTCGACGAGCCGCGCGTCACCGCCATCGGCCTGCATCTGGAAGGCCTGAAGAACGTCCCGGGTTTTGCCCGCGCCGCGCACAAGGCGCTGGAGAAGGGCATTCCAATCATCGCCTTGAAAACCGGCGTGTCGCAGATCGGTGCCGAACTGGCCCTCAGTCACACCAGTTCGCTATCTGGTTCCGATGCACTGTACGACGCGCTGTTCGATCGCCTCGGGGTAATCCGCGTCAGCGGCCCCGTGAGTTTCGTCGAAACCCTGAAAGCGGCGGCCTGCGGAAACCTGCCGGCGGGCAACAGTCTGATCGCGCTAGCCTGCTCGGGTGGCGATGCTGGCCTGATCGCCGACTACGCCGAACGCAACGACTTGGGCTTGCCCAAGCTCGATGCCGGGCAAGTCAGCGAACTGGCACAAGTGCTGCCCAGCTACGCTAACCTGGTCAACCCACTGGATTTCACCACCGCCATCTGGGGGGACGGCGAAGCCCTGGGCCGCATGCTCGACAGCGCCCTGCGCACGCCAGCCGATGCAGCGATGCTGGTGCTCGACTACCCGGCGCAATTTACCGGCGAGCGCAAGGAATGCGACCTGTTGCTCGACCTCTACTGCAAGGCGCTGGAACGTCACGGCAAGACCGGTTTCGTCACCTCGGCTTTCCCGGAACTGCTGCCGCCTCACGCCCGTGAGCATTTGCATGCCCAGGGTGTGGCGGCCTTGCAGGGCGTCGAAGACGGCTTGGCGGCGTGGGGGCGTATCGCCGGATACCCACGCAAGCGCCAGGCATTGTTGACGCTGGGCGAGTCGGCACTGGTGCCGCTGTGCCCTCAAGCGCTGGCGGGCGAAGGGCAACTGCTCAACGAATGGGATTCCAAGCAGGCCTTGCGTGCATTCGGCCTGCCGACGCCCGACGGCGTGTTGAGCACACCGGACAATGCGCTGAAGGACGCCGCGGCGCTGGGCTATCCGTTGGTGGTCAAAGTCGTCAGCGCACAACTGCCGCACAAGACCGAAGCCGGTGCAGTGGCACTGAATCTCAAGGACGACACCGCTTTGAGCGCCGCGTTGGACAGGATGCGCGCCAGCATCAACGCGTACGCGCCGCAGGTGGCCTTCGATCAACTGCTGCTGGAACCCATGGCCAAGCCGCCATTGGCCGAGCTGATCGTTGGCATCAAGCGCGAAAACGATTTTGGCCTGGCGCTGGTGATTGGCGCCGGCGGGATTCTGGTGGAGTTGCTCAAGGACAGTCGCAGCCTGTTGCTGCCGACCACCGACGGCGCGATCCGCCAGGCCTTGCTGAGCCTGCGCAGCGCCCCGTTGCTGCAAGGTTTCCGCGGTCGCCAGGCGGCGGATCTCGACGCGCTGGTAGCGGCGATCCGCGCCGTGGCCGACTACGCCTGCGAAAACGCCGGGCAACTGCTGGAGCTCGATGTGAACCCATTGTTGGTCGGTGCCGATGGCACGACCGCGGTCGATGCGTTGATTCGCATCGCTCATGCGTGAGGACCTGAATATGCAAGACAAAACCTTGACCGGTGGCCAGGCGCTGGTGCGCCTGCTGGCCAACTACGGCGTCGATACCGTGTTCGGCATTCCCGGTGTACACACCCTTGAGCTGTATCGCGGACTGCCCGGCAGCGGCATTCGCCACGTGCTGACCCGCCACGAACAAGGCGCCAGTTTCATGGCCGACGGCTATGCCCGGGTCAGCGGTAAACCCGGCGTGTGCTTCGTGATCACCGGTCCCGGTGTGACCAATGCCGCCACCGGCATCGGCCAGGCCTACGCCGATTCGATTCCGATGTTGGTGATATCCAGCGTCAACCACACGGCCAGCCTCGGCAAGGGCTGGGGCATCCTGCACGAGTGCCAGGATCAGCGCGCAATGACGGCGCCGATCACTGCATTCTCAGCGGTGGCCCTGACTGCCGAAGACTTGCCGCAGTTGATCGCCCGTGCCTATGCGGTGTTCGACAGCGAGCGTCCGCGCCCGGTGCACATTTCGGTGCCGCTGGACGTGTTGTCGGCGCCGATCGCCCGTGACTGGAGCAATGACGTGGTACGCCGTCCGGGGCGCGGTCCGGCATCGGCCACTGCACTCGATCAAGCCGTGGCCAAGCTCAACGGTGCGAAACGACCCATGATCATCGCCGGTGGCGGTGCACTCGATGCCGCCTCGCAGTTGCAGGAAATCAGCACCCGACTGGCTGCGCCGCTGTTCACCAGTGTCGCGGGCAAGGGCTTGTTGCCACCGGATGCGCCGCTCAACGCCGGTTCCTCACTGTGTGTGGAACCGGGCTGGAACCTGATCGCCGAGGCCGACGTGGTGCTGGCGGTCGGCACCGAAATGGCCGACACCGACTTCTGGCGTGAGCGCCTGCCGCTCAACGCTGAGCTGCTGCGAGTGGACATCGACCCGCGCAAGTTCAACGACTTCTACCCTTGCGCCGTGGCCTTGCATGGCGATGCGCAACAAACCCTCTGTGGCCTGCTCGAGCGACTGCCATCCGAGGTACGTGATGCAAGCGCTGCGATTGCCTCGGTCAGCGCACTGCGTGAAGCGGTCAAGGCCAGCCATGGCCCGTTGCAATCGATTCATCAGTCGATTCTTGAGCGCATTGCCGCAGAGCTGCCGCAAAACGCCTTCATCAGTACTGACATGACTCAACTGGCCTACACCGGCAACTACGCGTTCGACAGTGCCGCGACCCGCAGCTGGTTACACCCGACCGGCTACGGCACCTTGGGTTACGGCCTGCCGGCCGGGATTGGCGCCAAGTTCGGTGCGCCGCAACGCCCGGGCCTGGTGCTGGTCGGCGATGGCGGTTTCCTCTACACCGCGCAGGAACTGGCAACCGCTGTCGAGGAACTGGACAGCCCGCTGGTGGTGTTGCTGTGGAACAACGATGCGCTGGGGCAGATTCGTGACGACATGCTTGGCCTGGATATCGAGCCCATCGGCGTGCTGCCGCGCAACCCCGACTTCGCGGCCCTCGGGCGCGCGTTCGGTTGCACGGTGAACCAACCGCAAAGCCTGGCCGAGTTGCAAACGGACCTGCGCCACGGCTTCAAGCGCAACGGCGTGACCCTGATCGAACTCAAGCATGCCTGCGCACACTGATTTGTATTTCAAGGGGATGAAGCCATGCGCTTTTCCGATCTGACTCAACGTATCGCCGGTGACGGCGCTGCCGCCTGGGATATTCATTACCGTGCACTGGCCATGCTGGAGCAGGGCAAGGACATCCTGCTGTTGTCCGTGGGCGACCCGGATTTCGACACGCCGCAACCCATCGTGCAGGGCGCCATCGACAGTCTGTTGGCCGGTAACACCCACTATGCCGAGGTTCGCGGCAAGCGCGCCTTGCGGGAGGCCATCGCCAAGCGCCACCATCAACGCAGCGGGCAGCGGGTGACAGCGGACGAAGTCACCGTGCTGGCCGGCGCCCAGTGCGCGCTGTTCAGCGTGGCCCAGTGCGTGCTCAATCCGGGCGATGAAGTGATCGTCGCCGAGCCGATGTACGTCACCTACGAAGCGGTGTTCGGCGCTTGCGGCGCCAAGGTCGTGCCGGTGCCGGTGCGTTCGGAGAACGGCTTTCGCGTGATGCCCGAAGACGTCGCCGCGCGCATCACCCCGCGTACCCGTGCCCTGGCGCTGAACAGTCCGCACAACCCGTCTGGTGCAAGCCTGCCGCGCAGCACCTGGCAAGCGTTGGCCGAATTGTGCATCGCCCACGACCTGTGGCTGATTTCCGATGAGGTCTACAGCGAGCTGCTGTTCGACGGCGAACACGTCAGCCCGGCGAGCCTGCCGGGCATGGCCGAGCGCACCGCGACCCTTAACAGCCTGTCGAAATCCCACGCCATGACCGGCTGGCGAGTGGGTTGGGTGGTGGCGCCGCCGTCCCTGGCTGCGCACCTGGAAAACCTCGCGCTGTGCATGCTCTACGGTTCGCCGGATTTCGTTCAGGATGCGGCGGTCGTGGCATTGGAAAGTGATCTGCCGGAACTGGACGCCATGCGCGAAGCCTATCGCCAGCGTCGCGACCTGGTGTGCGAGCACCTGGCCGATTGCCCGGGCGTGCGTGCCCTGAAGCCCGATGGCGGGATGTTCGTGATGCTCGATATCCGTGAAACCGGGCTCAGCGCCCAGGCGTTCGCTGATCGCCTGCTCGATCGCCACGGGGTTTCAGTACTCGCCGGTGAAGCGTTCGGCCCGAGCGCGGCCGGGCATATTCGCCTCGGCCTGGTGGTTGGCCCTGAACCCTTGCGCGATGCCTGCCAGCGCATCGCCCGTTGCGCCCAGGAACTGATGGAGGCTCAGCTACATGCTTAATCACAAGTCGCTGTTTATCGATGGACGCTGGCAAGTCCCGTCGGGCCAGGGCATCGCGCAAGTGATCAACCCGGCCACCGAAGAAGTGGCGGGCAGCGTGCCGTTGGGCGATGAACGCGATGTGGACAACGCCGTGGCTGCTGCACGCAGGGCCTTTGGTCCATGGTCGCGCATTCCGTCGAGCGTGCGTGCCGGTTACATCCGTGCGTTGGCGGAACAACTGAAGACTCGCGCCGATGAAATGGCCTCGGTGATCACCACTGAACTGGGGATGCCGGTGCAATGGTGCCGTTCGGTGCAAGTGGACGGGCCGATCATTGGCCTTGAACAATACGTAGAACTCGCAGGACTGATGGACGAAGTGCGCGAAGTCGGCAACTCGCGGGTGTACCGCGAGGCGGTGGGCGTCTGTGCGTTCATCAACCCCTGGAACTACCCGCTGCACCAGTTGATCGGCAAACTCGCCCCGGCGCTCGCGGCGGGTTGCACGGTGGTGGTCAAGCCAAGCCAGGAAACCCCGTTGCACGCGTTCTTGCTGGCCCAGATGATCGAGGACATCGGCCTGCCGGCGGGGGTGTTCAACCTGGTCAGCGGACCGGGCTCCAAGGTCGGCGAAGCCTTGGCCAAACACCCGGACGTGGACATGGTGTCGTTCACCGGTTCCACCGGCGCCGGCGTTCGCGTCTCTCAGGCCGCCGCGCCTTCGGTGAAGCGCGTGTGCCTGGAGCTGGGCGGCAAGTCGGCGTTGCTGATTGCCGAGGATGCCGATCTGGAGGCAGCGGTGCGCTATGGCGTCCAGGACGTGATGATCAACTCCGGCCAGACCTGCACCGCGTTGACCCGCATGCTGCTGCCGGCCAGTCGTTATGCCGAGGCGCTGGAAATTGCGCTGGAGGAAACCCTGAGCCTGAAGATGGGCGATCCGCTGGATCCGCAGAGCTTCCTTGGCCCGATGTGCTCCGCCGGGCAACGTCGCACCGTGCTCGACTACATCAGGATCGGCCAGGAAGAGGGTGCACGCCTGTTGTGCGGTGGCGACGCGGCGCCGGAATTCGAGCGTGGCTACTACGTCAGCCCGACGCTGTTCGCCGACGTTAACAACCGCATGCGCATCGCCCAGGAAGAAATCTTCGGCCCGGTGCTGTGCCTGATCCCTTATGAGGATGAGGCGCAGGCGATCCAGATCGCCAACGACTCGCCGTTTGGCCTGTCCAGCGGGGTCTGGGCCGGCAGTGCCGAGCGTGCCTTGCAACTGGGCAGACAGTTGCGCGCCGGGCAATGCTTCCTCAATGGCGCGGCATTCAATTATCAGGCGCCGTTCGGCGGCTACAAACAATCCGGTAACGGGCGTGAATGGGGGGAAGAGGGGCTGGGCGAATTCGTCGAAGTGAAGGCGATCCAGGTGTGACCGTCAACGATTCAAAGACTGTATGCACCGGGCCCAGGCCCGGTGTCTTGCGTGGTTTTGCACGGGTATTTCATTAGCTTTTATCAGGGGCAATGCAATGAGCGATAACAAAAACAAGATTACTCAAGCGAACAATGAATTCAGTTTCCCGCGCAGGGACTTCCTGAAGTACAGCGCCGCCGTGGCGGTGGCCGGGGCGTTCTCCATGGGCTTGCCGACAGGCGCCTTCGCTGCAGAAGCCACGCCGAAGCCGGGCGGCATATTGCGCCTGGGCCTTGCCGGCGGCAGTACCACCGACTCGAAAGACCCGGGGTCCTGGGCGGACACCTTTACCTTCGTCGGTTTCTCGGCGGTCTATAACACCCTGACTGAAATCGCCGTAGACGGCACCGCGATTCCGGAACTGGCCGAGAGCTGGACCTCAACCCCTGATGCCCGCGTCTGGACCTTCAAGCTGCGCCAGGGCGTGACCTTCCACAACGGCAAGAGCCTGACCGCCGATGACGTGGTCGCGTCGATCCAGCATCACCTCGGCGAGAAGTCCACCTCGGCGGCCAAGACCGTGCTGGGCGACGTGGCCAAGGTCAGCGCCAATGGCAGCGACAGCGTGGTGTTCGAACTGCATTCGGGCAACGCCGATTTCTCCTATGTGGTCGCCGATTATCACCTGGCGATCCTGCCGAGCAAGGACGGCGTGGCGGACTGGCAGGCTGGCGCCGGCACCGGTGGCTATCGCCTCAAGGACTTCGAACCGGGCGTGCGCATGACCCTGGAACGCAACCCCGATTACTGGAAAGCCGGGCGTGCGCATTTCGCCAGTGCCGAGTTGATCGCCATCGCCGACGGCGCAGCGCGGGTCAACGCGCTGGTCACCGGGCAAGTGGACGTGATCAACAAGGTCGACCTCAAGACCGTAGCGTTGCTCAAGCGCAACCCGAACCTGGTCATCGAAGAAACCAAGGGTGCCCAGCACTACACCTTCCCGATGCTCACCGACAGCCAGGTGTTCCAGAACAACGACGTGCGCCTGGCGATGAAGCACGCAATCAACCGCGAAACACTACTGGCTTCAGTGCTGTACGGCTATGGCCTGGTGGGCAACGATCATCCGATCCAGCCCGGTAGCCGCTTCATCAACACCGCGCTGGAACAGCGCACCTATGACCCGGACAAGTCGCGTTTCCACCTGAAAAAGGCCGGTCTCGATTCGCTGAAGGTGCGCCTGCAGGCCTCCGACGCGGCGTACACCGGCGCCGTCGATGCCTCGGTGCTGTTCAAGGAACAGGCCCGTGCGGCCGGGATCGACATCGACGTGGTGCGCGAGCCCGCCGACGGTTTCTTCTCCAACGTCTGGATGAAGCAACCCTTCACCACCTCGTTCTGGTACAGCAGCCTGACGGCCGACCGCATGTTCAGCATCGGCTACGCCAAGGGCGCGGCGTGGAACGAAACCCATTGGGACAACCCGCGTTTCAACCAGCTGCTTAACGCGGCCCGGGGCGAGATGAACGAGCCGTTGCGCCGTGAGATGTACAACGAAATGCAGGCGCTGTGCCGGGACGACGGCGGGGCGATCGTGCCGCTGTTCGCCAGCTCCGTGGCGGCGCGTTCCAACCGTGTGGCCCACGGCGGGCAGACCGCGCCATACGGAGAGCTCGACGGCTTGCGCGTGATCGAACGCTGGTGGCAGGCATAAGCGCTCGCCAAACCAATGAAAAACCCCTGTAGGAGCGAGCATGCTCGCTCCTACAGGGGAAATTGTGATCTTCGTAAGGAATCGCACGGTGAATCGGTGATCGTTCCCACGCACAGTGTGGGAACGATCATAAAAAGGTGCCCATTTCTAGGACTGCACGATGAAGAGTATTTTCAAGTTATTGGGGCAGCGTCTGGCTTTAGGCCTGCTTTCGCTATTGGCGGTATCCGTCATCATCTTCCTCGCCGTCGGCCTGCTCCCGGGCGATATCGCCCAGGCTATGCTCGGCCAGTCCGCCACCCCGGAAACCGTGGCGGCCTATCGCGCGCAACTGGGCCTGGACCTGCCACCCCTGACCCGTTTCGGGCAGTGGATCTGGCAACTGCTGCACGGTGATCTCGGCGTATCGCTGGCCAACCAGCGGCCTATCGCCGAACTGGTCGGCAGTCGCCTGGGCAACACCTTCAGCCTGGCGCTGTTGGCCGCGTTGGTGTCGGTGCCTTTGGCATTGTTGCTGGGCATGCTCGCGGCGTTGTACCGCAACAGCTGGTTCGACCGCCTGCTGAACACCTCGGCCCTGAGCGCGGTGTCGTTCCCCGAGTTCTTCGTTGCCTACATCCTGATCCTGGTGTTCGCGGTGAAGCTCAATTGGTTCCCGAGCATTTCCAACCTCTCGCCAAACGCCAGTCTGGGTGAGGTACTGGAGCGCTCGGTGCTGCCGGTGGCGACCCTGAGTCTGGTGGTGATCGCGCAGATGATGCGCATGACCCGCGCCTCCTTGATCAACCTGCTGGCCAGCCCCTACATCGAAATGGCCCGGCTCAAGGGCATCAGCCAGTCGCGCATCATCTTCCGTCATGCCTTGCCCAACGCGCTGGCGCCGATCGTCAACGTGGTGGCGCTGAACCTGGCGTACCTGGTGGTTGGCGTGGTGGTGGTCGAGGTGGTGTTCGTCTATCCGGGCCTCGGCCAGTTGCTGGTGGACTCGGTGGCCAAGCGCGATATCCCGGTGGTCCAGGCTTGCAGCCTGATCTTTGCCGCCACCTACATCCTGCTCAATACCAGTGCCGACGTGCTGTCGATTGCCAGCAACCCACGCCTGATGCATCCAAAGGGGTAGACCATGAGCCTGCTTAAAGAATTGCTCCGGGCGCCGCTGAGTGCGAAGTTCGGATTACTGGTGATCGTCGTGTATATCCTGGTGGCGCTGTTCGCCCCGGTGCTGGCGCCGTTTGGCGAAACCCAGGTGGTGGGCGAGGGCTTCGCGCCGTGGGGCGGGCAGTTCCTGTTGGGCACCGATAACCTGGGGCGCGACATGTTCAGCCGCCTGGTCTTTGGTGCGCGCAACACACTGGGCATCGCGTTCCTGACCACGGTGCTGGCGTTCCTGCTCGGTGGCACCTGCGGCCTGATCGCGGCGATCAAGGGCGGTTGGGTCGATCAGGGCCTGTCGCGGGTCGTCGACATCCTGATGGCCATTCCGCAATTGATCTTTGCCTTGCTGATTCTCAGTGTGGTCGGCACCACGGCCACCTCACTGGTGCTGGTGATCGCGCTGCTGGATGCAACCCGGGTGTTTCGCCTGTCCCGCGCCGTAGCGATGAACGTGGTGGTGCAGGACTTCGTCGAGGCCGCGCGCCTGCGCGGTGAAGGCCTGTGCTGGCTGGTCACCCGCGAGGTACTGCCCAATGCAGCGGCGCCGCTTATTGCCGAATTCGGCCTGCGGTTCTGCTTCGTGTTCCTGTTCATCAGTGCGTTGTCATTCCTCGGCCTGGGCATCCAGCCGCCCACCGCGGACTGGGGCAGCATGGTGCGCGACAACGCGGTGCTGATCACCTTTGGCGACATCAGTCCTTTACTGCCCGCCCTGGCCGTGGCCTTGATCACGGTCAGCGTCAACTTCGTCGTCGACTGGATGCTGCACAAGTCCAGCGGCCTCAAGGAGTGCTGAACATGACGACATCCAAACCGTTGCTGGAAATCCGCAACCTGCACATCGAAGGTCACTACGAGGATGCCTGGCATCCGCTGATCAAGGGCATCGACCTGACCCTGCAACGTGGTGAGGTGCTGGGGCTGATCGGTGAATCCGGGGCGGGCAAATCGACCCTCGGCTTATCTGCCATGGGCTATACCCGCGACGGCTGCAAGATCACCGGCGGCACGGTGCATTTCGACGGCATCGACCTGCTCAAGGCCAAACCCGAGGCATTGCGCAAACTGCGCGGCCTGCGCATCGCCTACGTCGCGCAAAGTGCGGCAGCCTCGTTCAACCCGGCCCATCGCTTGATCGATCAGCACGTGGAAACGGCGGTGAAGAACGGTGGCATCAGCCGTGAACAGGCAATGCGCGAGGCGGTGCAGTTGTACCGCGTGCTGCGCTTGCCCAACCCCGAACAGATCGGCCAGCGTTACCCGCACCAGTTCTCCGGCGGCCAGCTGCAACGGGTCATGACCGCCATGGCGATGGCCTGCCATCCGGACTTGATCATCTTTGACGAACCGACCACCGCCCTGGACGTCACCACCCAGATCGAGGTGCTGGCGGCGATTCGCGATGCGGTGAAGACCTACGGCAGCGCGGCGATCTACATCAGCCACGACCTGGCGGTGGTGGCGCAGATGGCCGACCGCATCATGGTGCTGCGCCACGGCAAGCTGGTGGAGGAGGCCGAGACCCGCAAGATGCTCGGTGACCCGCAGGAGGAATACACCAAGTCACTGTGGGCGGTGCGCAGTTTCCGCACCGAAGCCAAAGCCTGCCCGCAACAGGAAAAGCCGCTGCTGGAACTGCGCAACAGCTGCGCCAGCTACGGGCGGCAACCGGTGCTGCATGACGTTTCCTTGAAGCTGTATCGCGGCCAGACCCTGGCGGTCATCGGCGAATCGGGCAGCGGCAAAAGCTCCACGGCGCGGTTGATCACCGGCTTGTTGCCACCGACCCAAGGTCAAGTGCTGTATGACGGCGAACTACTGCCAGCGGACTTTCGCCAGCGCAGCAAGGAGCAACTGCGGCGCGTGCAGATGATTTACCAGATCCCCGACACGGCGCTGAACCCGCGCCAGCGCATCGTCGACATCATCGGCCGGCCACTGACGTTCTATCTGGGGCTCAAGGGCAAGGCCATGCGCGCGCGGGTGGCCGAGCTGCTGGAGATGATCGAACTGGACCCGGCAACGTTCATGGAGCGTCAGCCCCGGGAATTATCTGGTGGACAGAAACAGCGGATCTGCATCGCCCGAGCCCTGGCCGCCGACCCGCAACTGATCATCTGCGACGAAGTCACCTCGGCCCTCGACCAACTGGTGGCCGAAGGTGTGCTCAAGTTGCTCAACCGCATTCAGCAACAGCTCGGCGTCGCCTACCTGTTCATTACCCATGACGTTGCCACCGTGCGCGCGATTGCCGACGAAGTGCTGGTGATGCAACGGGGCAGGGTGGTGGATCATGGCTCGCGCAGGGCTATTTTTACCCCCCCCCCTCCAGACTATAACCGGGCGCTGTTTTTCTCCCAACCCCCAAAGGACCCCCCCCTGCCCCCGCCCCCTCTTGGCACCCGAGCCGCCGCCCACACAAACACACCCCCC
>NZ_APIO01000197.1:0-3759 GCF_000408945.1 Pseudomonas sp. G5(2012) | reverse complement strand
CAGGAATGGATATGTACGCAGTCAACAAAATCCGCATTGGCCGTCAGGACGCCTTCGCCGGCAAGTCGGATCGCCGCACCGCTGACTCCTACAGGTTTTCCAGGTGACTCGCCGCATGGGCGAAACCCTAGGTGGCCGTTACCGCAGCAATGGATATACACCCAATCCAAATATGCACCTGCAGCACCCAACTTAAAGTGAACAGCATTACGCATCTACAAGGACTTTTTCGCTTAACTGAACCTACGCTGGTATTTTAATTTCAGGAGTCACCATGCCTCGTTTCGCTGCCAACCTCAGCATGCTCTACCCGGAACACGATTTTCTCGACCGCTTCGCCGCGGCCGCTGCCGATGGATTCCAGGCGGTGGAATACCTGCTCCCCTACGACTACAGCGCGCAACAACTTAAACAGCGGCTGGACGACAACGGCCTGGTCCAGGCCCTGTTCAACGCCCCGCCCGGCAATTGGGCGGCAGGCGAAAGAGGCGTCGTCTCCTTGCCTGGCCGTGAAGCGGAGTTTCGCGAAGGTTTCGACCAGGCCCTGGAATATGCCGCGATCCTGGGCAATGACCGCATCCACGTCATGGCCGGGCTGCTGGCGAGCGAAGCAGCCCGTGCCCGACACCACGCGACTTACCTGGAAAACCTCAGCCACGCGGCGACGCAAGCGGCCAAGGTCGGCGTCACTGTGTTGCTGGAGCCGATCAACACCCGCGACATGCCGGGGTTTTTCCTCAACCAGCAGGATCAGGCCCAGGCCGTCTGCAAAGCTGTCGGCATGGCCAATCTCAAGGTCCAGTTCGACATCTACCATTGTCAGATCGTAGAGGGGGACGTGGCGACGAAGCTGCGCCGGGATTTCGCCGGCATCGGCCATATCCAGATCGCGGGAGTGCCGGATCGTCACGAACCGGACCTGCACAACGAGTTGAATTATCCCTACCTGTTCGAGCTCATCGACCAACTGGGCTACAACGGTTGGGTGGGTTGCGAGTACCGGCCGCGCGGCAACACCAGCGAGGGGTTGCAATGGATGCGCGATTGGCAGGCGCGCTGATCTGGCTTCACTTTTCAATGCGCTGAAATCTGCGAAAAACCGCCCCAGCCTTTACAATCACGCCTTTCACCGCAGATCAGAAAGGTTCTACAGGTTATGGCGCTCGACCCTCCCACGATGTTGACGATTTCGACCGCCCTCGCAGCCGCTGCCGCGCTGTACCTGGCGATCGAATGGCGGAGCATTCGCGAACCCTCGCTGCTGTTCTGGAGCGCGGGTTTCGCCACCATCACCCTGGGGTCGACCCTCGCCTTGCTGCGCGGGGCCGGCCTTTTGCTGGCTGGCATCTGGTTCGCCAATGGCCTGCTGGTGGTGGCCCACTGGTGTTTTCTGCTGGGCGTCGCGCGCTTCACGCAGACGCGGCTGTCGCGTGCCTGGTACCTGATCTTCGTCGCCTGGGTGACCTTGCTGTTGTTGCCGGACGAGCCGTCGTGGTCGAAGGCCATGCTGCTGGCCAATTCGCTGCTGGTCGCCCTGGTGACACTCAGGGCCAGTTTCCTTTTGCGTCCCCATGGCAAGTCGTTGAGCGTGGGGGCGGTGCAACTGCGCTATGTGCTGTTGGCCCATGGGTTGTTCTATCTTGCCAAGTCAATTACCGCCATCGTTCCCGGCACGCTGATCGACCTTGCCGCGTTTCGTGGCGAGATCATTCAGATTTCCCTGGTCGAAGGCGCGATGGCGATCATGCTGATCGCCCTGTCCATGACCGGCACCGAACGCTACAGGCGTGAGAAACGCATCGCCCGGCTGGCCGCCCGTGATCCGTTGACCGCCCTGTACAACCGCCGCGCCCTAGAAGTGCGAGCAGCGCGCCTGCTCGATAACGTCTCCACGGCAAGACCCGGTGCCTTGCTGTTGATCGATATCGACAATTTCAAACAGGTCAACGACCTCTATGGCCATATGGCTGGCGACCGCCTGCTCGTCACACTGAGCGAGATGATCCGTTCGGTCCTGCCTGAAGGCGCACTGGCGGCGCGGCTGGGCGGTGATGAATTCGTGATCCTGCTGGGCAACGCATCGCATGAGCAAATCGTCGGGCTGGGCAGCGCGCTGCGTGAGCAGTTCCACCACGCTGCCGCGCAAGCGTTCGCCACACCGCAAGCGGTAACCCTGAGCATCGGCGCCAACCTGTTCGACCATCCACCAGCCAGCCTCGCGGCATTGATCGAGCAAGGCGATGCGGCGCTCTACCAGTCCAAGCGTGGCGGACGCGACAGCATACGGTTGGTCGATCTGACCTTTGCTAGCAACGAACCGCTTTGATTTCTGAGGATTGCATTGCGCGGTTCGCGTATGAAACTCCGGGGCTCGCGTGCCAATCCAACTCATCCTCCAGCCATTGGACCAAGCGCCGCGGGGCATCAGGTTTCCTGCGTCATCGTTGACGACCATCGCGAGCAAGCTTGCTCCTACAGGGGCCCGGGCAAGATCGCTGTAAATGCGTTTGCCGCGATTCCAGTAGGAGCGAGCACGCTCGCGAAAAACCCGAGCACGATATCTGCGCATGTCTTTACTGCTTCGGCGGCCATGGTGGGCGTATGCATTACGGTGATCGGTATTTTCCAGGTGGTTACCACGCTGAGAAGTGAAGACTCCCTGGGTGATGACTTTCTCGCGATGAACGCCATCCTGCATTTGATTACCACGCTGCTGTCCTACTGGGCATTGCGTACCAGCAACGTGAACCGCAATCATTTCCTGGAAAAACTGGTCGACGTTCTTTTCCTTATCGCCTTGACCTGTACCACGGCCATTGCAGGGTTCATCACCTGGGCGATCACTGTGCATTAGTGTCTGGAACAAGCGCGCGGACGAATCGGCATTCGACTTCCGGTTCTTCGTTGCTGCGGGGTTGTTCAAGCACGAATCCGCACCGGGACAGTACTTTTTTTGAGCCCACATTTTCCTTGAATACATAAGCCACCAGTTGCGTCAGTTGCCAACGCGCCTGCGCTTGCTCGATCAGATGCCTGAGCGCCTGTGTCGCCAGGCCCTGCCCGCACGCGTCGCGACCGATCCGATAGCCCACCTCCGCACAACCAGTCGATGGGTTTATGTCTTTCAAGTTTGCCCGCCCTACAATTGTTCCGCTGCCGTCCTCAATAACAAACGGATGCCAGGTGCCGATGGCAAAACCGGACAAGTAGCCTTCGATATGTTCGGCGACACCTTGCGATGAGTAAAAAGAAGGGTCGCGCGCATCAATATGCGATTCGAACCATGCACGGTTGTGGATTTCGAAGGCCAGCAAGGCGTCCGCATCCGTACTTTTCAGCTCGCGAATTCTGAATGCGTTCATGCATCAACTCTCCAGTGCTTGAGGCCCGAGCGTGACCGTCTGTCCGGCGTTCCAGCAACCCAGGTCACTGACAATCGAGGCATCGTCTATTCCTGCCTCCTCGCTCAACTCACGAAGCGCGGCTTCGGCGGGTGTTTCACCTGACTCGATGGTGCCTTTGACCAGTTGCACGCCTGCCAGGGGATGGCGAAACAGAAGGATGCGTGGCCCGGCAGTACTCGAGAGGATGACGGGGCAAGCCTTGTTCGGTGACATGGCGACGTCCTTATCGACAATGAAGCCAGCATCATACGGCGTTTGACATGCATTTGTAGGAGCCGGCTTACCCCGTCGAGAGGCTTCGTTCCGGTTCTGCGCAGTGCGGCGGGCCCTGTAGGAGCGAGCATGCTCCGGGCGG
>NZ_APIO01000196.1:0-846 GCF_000408945.1 Pseudomonas sp. G5(2012) | reverse complement strand
CGGCAGCTCCTACAGGGGCGTGATTGTTTGTGGCAGCAACTCGTCGATCATCCGCAAGCAATGGTTCAACCCCGGTGAAACGTCGCCCACCCGCCGACTGAGAATGATCGGTGAGGTGGCGTTGTCTTCCAGCAGCGGGGTGAAACCGATGTCGTCGCGGTGCAGCAATTGCACCGAGGCCGGCACCAGCGTGATCCCTATCCCGGCACCCACCAACCCGATCGCCGTCTGCAGCTCGTTGGTCCATTGCGCAATATGGATGCTCACCCCATAGGATTCGAACAGCGCGATCACGTGGTCGGCATAGCTGGGGCGGGGGTTGCCGGGGTACAGCACGAACGGCTCTTTGGCCAGGTCGCGCAGGCTGACGGGCCCGGCCAGCAGCGGGTGACCGGCGGGCAGGGCGGCCACCAGTCGGTCTTCGGTGAGCACGGTCTGGACGATGGCCGGGTCGTCGATGCGGATGCGGCCGAAGCCGACGTCGATGCGCCCGGCCTTGAGCGCCTGTACCTGCTGCAGTGTGGTCATCTCCGACAGCCCGAGTTCCAGTTCCAGCGGTTCGCCGCTGCGCAAGCGGCGAATCAGTTCCGGCAGCACGCCGTACAGCGTCGAAGGCGCAAAGCCGATGCCCAGCCAGGTCTTTTCCCCCAGGCCGATGCGTCGGGTGTTGTCGCAGACCTTGTGCAACTGGTCGAGGAGGGCGGTGGAATGCTCATGGAAAAAACGCCCGGCGTCGGTCAGCTTCAACGGTCGGCCACGCTCGAGCAGCATCACCCCCAGTTCATCTTCCAACTGCTGGATCTGCCGGCTCAAGGGCGGCTGGGCGATGTGCAGGCGTTCGGCGGC
>NZ_APIO01000195.1:0-694 GCF_000408945.1 Pseudomonas sp. G5(2012) | reverse complement strand
CACCTACGGCGAGGCCTACCACTACGCCGAACCCTATCGCGTGCTCGGTGACAAACTGGACCAAGACGAAGACCTGCTAAGCGAAAGCGGCTTTTTCTACGCGCGCCTGCGCCACGAGCGCTACCTCAACAGCCAGACCCATCTCAGCGGCGCCAGCAGCAGCGCCACCCTGGCGCCAGGCCAGGTGCTGAAAATCGCCGGCGCGCCCCAGGCCTTTGCCCCTGGCGCGGTGATCACCGGCCTGCGCACCCGTGCCGCCCGCGACCGCAACATCGAAGTGCATTTCGAAGCCATTCCCTACGCCGAGATGGTCTGCTTCCGCCCAAAGGTCCCGCCCAAACCGATCATCGCCGGCACCCTGCCAGCCCGGCTGAGCAGCCCCGAGCGCAACGACCGCTACGCCGAAATCGATCTCGAAGGCCGCTACCGCGTGCGCTTCCTGTTCGACCGCGACACCTGGAAACCCGGCCAGGAAAGCGCCTGGCTGCGCCTGGCCCGGCCTTACGGCGGCGACACCCACGGCCTGCACCTGCCAATGCTCGCCGGCACCGAAGTGGCGGTGGCTTTCGAACAGGGCGACCCGGACCGCCCCTACATCGCCCACGCCCTGCACGACAGCGAACACCCGGACCACGTGACCCTGCGCAGGCGCGACCACACCCGCAATGTGCTGCGTACACCGGCGAACAACAAG
>NZ_APIO01000194.1:0-13108 GCF_000408945.1 Pseudomonas sp. G5(2012) | reverse complement strand
GCAGGAATGGATATACACCCAATCCAAACCCGCCGCGCCCCAACCTAAAGTGAACAGCATTACAAGAAAGGGGCTGTCTATTCATGCAAGATCCACCGTTGCAGACGGTCTTGGCGATCGTGCCGCAATCCCCATGAAGCGCCGCACCCTCTCTCCTTGGGCATCGCACAGGATGGTTTCAGGTGCAGCATCGAGTTGGATATTACCGTTTTCCATGAAGATCACCCGGTCGGAGATCGACATGGCAAAGTCCATTTCGTGGGTCACGATCAGCATGGTCATGCCTTCCCTGGCCAGGTCGCGGATCACGTTCAGCACGTCGTTGACCAGTTCAGGGTCGAGGGCTGAGGTCGGCTCGTCGAACAGCATGATCTGCGGCTCCATGGCCAGGGCCCGGGCGATCGCCACACGTTGTTGCTGTCCGCCGGAGAGCTGGTGCGGGTACTTGTGGGCATGGGCCAGCAGGCCGACCTTGTCCAGCAGCGCATACGCACGATGTTCACTCAGCTCGCCCGGCTGGCCGTGGTAACGCGGTGCCAGGGTGACGTTGTCGAGAATGGTGCGGTGCGGAAACAGGTTGAAGTTCTGGAACACCATGCCGATGTGCCGCACGCCTTTGCGCAGGCGGGCGCTGTTGGGTTTGTCCGAGGCTTCGATGAATGTTTCGCCGAACAACAGGATATCGCCGCTATCGATGCTTTCCAGGCCATTGACCGTGCGGATCAGCGACGTCTTGCCGGAGCCGGATGGCCCGATGATCGAGACCACCTGGCCGTAGTCGACACTCAGGTCGATACCCAGCAGCACTTTGTGCGTGCCGTAGCTCTTCTGGATGTTCTTCAATTGCAGGATAGGCGTCGCGTTGTTGCCGGCTGCCTTGCGCGCACTGTCGGGCAAGGCTTCGGCGCAGGCCTTGAACTTGGCCACGGCGGCGTCATCGAGGGTGTGCGGCTTGCGGAAGTTAAGGTCCAGGTAGCGCTCCAGGCGCTGCAGGAAAAAGCCGAACACGGTGACGATCAACACGTAGTACACGCCGACCGCCGCCAGGGTTTCCATGACCAGGAAGTTGGTGGCATAGAGGCGTTGGCCGACCGTGAGGATCTCGGTCAGGGAGATGACCGAGACCAGTGACGTAAGCTTGACCACTGTGATGTATTCATTGATCAGGGTCGGCAGCGAGATACGGAACGCCTGGGGGATCACGATCAAGCGCTGCATGCCGAACAGGCCGATACCCAGCGCGCGCCCGGCCTCCTTTTGCCCCTTGGCCACGGAGATCAGTCCACCGCGGTGGATTTCCGCCATGTACGCCGCTTCCGTGACCACCAGGGCCAGCAAGCCGGAATAGAAGGGGTTGGACAGGATCGGCCCGCTGCCGGGAAACAATTGCGGCAAGTTGTAGACGAAGACCACCAGCACCAGCAGCGGGATGCTGCGGAAGAACCAGATATAGACTGCTGCGGGAATGCGCAAAAAAGGCGAGTGGGACAGCTTGGCCGTGGCCAGGACAAAACCCAGCAGCATGCCGATGAACCAGGCCAGGGCACTGAGCTGGACCACCGTGACGCAGGCATTCCAGAAGTCTGGCAGGGAGAACAGGGAGAAGAAATACGACCAATCGAATTGCATGGGGCACCTCGATCTGCCGCCCCTAGCAGAGGCGGCAGATGACCAGACTACAAGGACAGGTTTTTAGTTTGAGGTCGGTTCTTCCAGGCCATATTTCTTGAGGATAGCGGCGTACTCACCGCTCTTTTTGGTTTCCTCGAAAGCCTTTTGCACGGCCTGGAAGGTTTCGTCGTTACCTTTCTTGACGAAAATGCCCAGGGTTTGTTGATAGATCGGGTGCTCAGTGGTGATCACGACCCGGCCATTGGTCTTTTCCGCGATCATTTTTGCCGCACCGGCGATTTCGACCTGGGCCTGGATGTTTTTGGACAACAGGGCCTGGGTCACTTCGGGTGCCGAGGGATACTCGCTGACGGTGATTGCGCCTTTGTTGTTGGGCACGCAGTACTCATCGGACAGCTTCCTGAATTCCTTGACCCAGGTCGTGCCCTGTTCCAGGCCCAGTTTCAGTCCGCACAGGTCTTCAGGCTTCTTCGCATTGATTTCGCTGCCCTTGGGCACCATGACCGCGGCACCGGTGTTGGCATACGCAATGGTCTGGGCCTGGGTCTGGCGCTCCGGCGTGATGTACATGCCGGAAATGATCGCGTCGTACTTGCCGGAGTTCAGGCCAAGGATCAGGCTGGGGAACTTGGTGTCGACGAACTCTGCCTTGGCGTTCATGTGCCTGGCCAGTGCCGCCGCCAGCTCGGGATCGGAGCCCACCACGTTTTTGTCCTTGTCATAGGACTCGAAGGGCGGGTAGGTGATTTCCATGCCGACCTTGAACGTGTCTGTCGCGGCCATGCTCACCGAGGCACCGAACATTGCGGCTGCCATTACAGCCAGGCCCAACACGGTTTTCTTATTGTTTTTCATTCTTACTGACTCCGGCGTAGGTAGGGGGTGAAGCTGAAAACTTCAATCAGGACGTTTGAGTCTGATTTTTCAGATGTCCGAAACTGGCGGGCTTGCGTGCCTTGCCTGGCAGTTGAACGTCCCCGTTGGCCACTCTCTGGCGCAGATACTGATAGGTCTGCAGCGCCTGGCCATACATGTGTTCGCCGATCGTGATCTCTTCGTAGTCGTTGCCAGCCTGGGCGAATCCTGGCAGCGGTTTGATCTGGGTGTGATAGTCGCAGGCATAGAACAGCGGGAAGGAGTAACGCTCCTCTTTCACACTGCGCACCCGGTGCGCCGTGGCAATGAATGCGCCTGCGGTCATCACTTCCAGCATGTCGCCGATGTTGACCACAAAGGCATCGGCAATCGGTGGTGCATCGATCCATTGTCCGAGGTTATTCATCACTTCAAGGCCCGGTTTGTCGGCCAGGAGAATGGTGAAGCACTCGTAATCAGTATGGGCGCCAAGTCCCGGTGCGTCATGGGCGGCTCCGTCGAACGGGTAGTGGATCAGGCGCAGTTTTGACGGCGGACGGGTGACCAGGCTGTCGAAATAGTTTTCTTCCAGGCCCAAGGTCAGGGCAAAGCCTGCGAACAGGCGCCGGCCCAAGGTGAAGATCGCTTCATAGTAGGCTTGCACCGCCGCCTTGAAACCTGGCAGCTGCGGCCAGTCGTTAGGTCCCAGCAGCGGCGTATTGGCCAGCACCAGCGGGTCATCGGCCGGGACTTCGAAGCCGACGTCGAAGGCTTCCTTGTGGTCCGGCTTGCCTTTGGAATAGACCTCTTCGCCTTCGGGTACAAAACCCTTGTGGGTTTGCGAAGTGCCGATGTAGTGCTGCATCTTGGTGTCGAAGGGCTGGTCGAAAAAGTCCTTGGCCGCCTTGCGCAGGTTGGCGATCAGCTGCGGGTCGATGCCGTGATCGGTGATATAGAGAAACCCGACATCGCTGGCGGCGCGCCCCAATTGTTCGGCCACGGCCAGGCGGTGTTCCAGTTCAAAACTGAACAAGCCGGCGATGTTGACCACCGGGATGCTGTTGAAGTTGGCTTTGTGTGTGTCAGTGCTGAGGCTTTTATTTTTATTGTCAGGCATGACGCGTCGGCTCCCTAAGGATGGCTTGAGTGGTAGAAACGCTCGAAGTGTTCGCGCTCGGTCTGGCCCATCCACACGTTCAATGACCACAGATCGGCCACCGGGACATTAGTGAAGGGCAAATGATGCAAGTAGCCGTCGGCGCCGAATTCCGGGGTCAGGGTGCTGACCTGGTAACCGCGGGCTTGCTGCGAGCGCCAGATGCTTTCCCAGTGCTGCTGATGGAAAGCCAGTTCCTTGGCATATTCAGGGGCTGCCGGGTGCGGAACCTGTGGGCCCTGGTCATAGCCTACCCGGGCCTGGATATGGTGAACCCGCTCGACGAAAGCGCTCAGGTCATCGGCCGGATCATTCAACAGGCGCTCGCAGGTCACGACCCAATGGCTGATGTCACTGGTGAACAACAAGTCGGGCAGTTGCCGAATCAACTCCAGGGTTACCCAAGGGTTGAACAGCGACCGCGAGCGGTGGGTTTCAAAACTGCAGACCTGGCCGTGCTTGCGCGCCAATTCCAGTGCCTGACCGAAGAACTCCACTTGTTGCGGCAAGGCCCAGCGATCATTGCCTGCCAGCACGTTGACAAAACGCGGGCCGAGTTCGGCGGCCCAGGAAAGTTTGCGGTCGAGGTCTTGGAGATGAAGGGCAGGGGACGCCGACTGGTCCGGCAGTACATCGTAGGCGGTGAAGATCGTGCTGATGTAGCCCAGGCGATTGGCCTGCAGAAAGGCTTTGAACTCAGCCCTTTCACGTGCATCCAGTGGCAGGCGTGCTTCCATCCCGTCAAAGCCTGCGTGCAGCAGCTCTTCAAGCGCCTGGGCCTTGCTGGCGGTGTAGCCCCACAACGTGCGGAAAATTTCCAGCTTCATCGGTGATCCTCGGCGAGTACGCTTGGGAGCCGATGTTAGGCATAGCTGGGGGCGTCAAAGAATCGGAAAACTCAAATCAACACTTCAGACTTTTATCAACAAATAGCTGGCTACTTATCGTGCCTTTCGAGGGGTATTCAACAGGCGAGCAGGCGTCTACGTTAGGGATTACCGAGAGGTGCCACTGTTACGGCATCATTTTGAAGAGTCCCAAGCTACGCAGGGCGCAACTTTTGGCCCTGCGGTTATGACTCATCTTCGTCCAGTAGTGATGTGGCCCGGCTGTTCAGCAGTGAGCCCGCCTGGAAGTAACCCATCACCGTGGTCACGCTGCGGTGTTCGGTCATGGCCATGACTTCGCCGAGCGGTACACCCTGGCGACCGGCCTCGGTGACAAACCCAGAGCGCAGGCTGTGCGCTGCCCAATCACCCTCAAGGCCCGCCAACTTCGCTCGGCGCTGGACAATGCGTGCCACCTGATCGGCCGACAAACCCGCAGTCCCGACCTTGCCGCCTTTATACATCCGCCGAAACAGCGGGCCCTCGTGCGCCGGCGCAGCCTTCATCCAAGCCGTCAGCGCCTGCGCCGCCGGGCCGCGCAGCGGCTTGTCACGGCGCACGCCACCGGTGTCGGTCTTGGTCGCGCCCAGGGCGTACAGCCAGGTGTCGGCATCCAGTTGGCGCACATCGCCCACTTGCAGGCCCACCACTTCCGAGCGGCGCCGCCCGCCACCGCTCCAGGCGAGCAGGAGCAGGGCGCGGTCGCGAATGCCGCGCACGCCATCGGTGCAGGTGGCGAGCAGTGCCTGCAAGGGTTCCAGCACGATCGCGGTTTTCTTGCGTACCGCCACGCCCTGGCGCGACTGGGCCTTGCGCGCTTCACGCAGCAGGGTCTTCAACGCCGGCGCTTGCGTGGGACTGTCCCAACCCTTGATCCGGTGCCATTTGCCGAGCACGGCCAGGCGGTGACTGACCGTGTTGTAGGCCAGCGCTCCGGGTTTGCTTTTGACTCGCGCCTCGACCAGCGCCGCGTCGATGCTGGCCGGCAACAGGTGCGCCCAACCGCCATCGGCCAGGGGGCGTGCCAAATGATCGACAACAAACTGAACCGCCACCGTGGTCGGCAGCGGTGCATCGCCCAATGCCAGGCCGTAACGCAACTGCAGCCAGGCCGACCAATAGGTCAGGGCGCTGCGATAGCTGCGCACGGTATTGGCTGCGGTGCCGGCAGCAAGAAACGCCGCCGCCGCTTCCTGGGCGTTGATCGCCAGGGAATGCGGGTTTAGCGGGGTTTCGTCGAGCAAGGGTAATTGATCTGTAACATTTAATACGTTCAACGTATGATAATTCCAATAATCGAAATATAACGTCGGATAACAATCCATTATCAGACCTAATATACCCGGAGGTGGGCCATGGCAGTAGGGGTGCCGGAAAACGAGGTGTTTGCTGCGGCGGACGCGGTGTTGGCCCGTGGCGAGCGACCGACGGTGGAGCGCGTACGGTTGGAGTTGGGCCGTGGCAGTCCGGCGCGGGTGGGTGGTTTGCTCGATCAATGGTGGACGCGCCTGTCCGAGCGGCTGAGCGGCGAGACTCGACTGCCGACACTGCCGGGCGAGGTGTCGCAGGCTTTTGTAGCGGTGTGGCAGCAGGCGATTCACCTGGCACAGGGTGTGGCCGAACAGGCGCTGGACGAACAACGGCAGGTGATAGCTGCCGAACGCGAACGTGTCGCCACCATAGAGGAGCAGGCGCGGCAGGATGCGGCGCGGTTTCGTCAGCAGGCGACGCAGGCCATGGCGGGACGCCAGGCCGTCGAGACACGACTGGCCGACCTCGAGTTGCTGCTGGCGCAACGTCAGACGCAGATCGAGGACCTGCAGCAACAGCGCGAAGCTCTGCTGCGTGAGCGCGGTGATGTCCAGCAACAAAATCAGGCATTGCAACAGGATCTGCAGGCGCTGCGGCTCAAGGCCGAGCAGGAGCGCGTTGCCCAGGAGAGCTACGTACGCAATGTGGAGGATCGTGCTCACCGCGAGGTCGACCGCGCCCGGGAGGAGGTCAAAGCCGTGACGGCCCACTTCAAGGAGGCCGGGCGGCAGATCGAGCAGTTGCAGCGGCGGGTGGAGTCCATTCAAACCGAACTCAGCCAAACCCAGCAACGGGCCGCAGCACAGCACGCGCGTGCCGAGACACTGGAGCAGCAACTGGCCCAAGTACGTCAGCCACCCGCGATAAAGCGCAAGCCAAGGACACGAAAGGCCGCTGCGCCGAAGACCGTTTCCTGAGGAGGGTTACGAGCGCCTGTCGACAGGGGCTGTCACCGATTAGCTTTATCCCTGGTTGCCGGGCGGGCTGACCCGGTGATTTTGTTGATAAAGATCAACATCACACGGGCGACGCCATATGAGCATTCCTCAATGCATGTGTGATGCAAATGGCGAGGAGTGCACCCAGATGGCCCACAGTAAAATTGACTTTCGTGCTGCAGCCCGCGAGAAAATCCTCAGTGGTGCCACGCAGTTGGCGGACGCCGTGCGCGTGACACTGGGCCCGAAATCAAAATCGGTGTTGATCCAGAATAAATGGGGCAATCCCACGGTCTGCAACGACGGTGTGACGATTGCCAAGCGCGTTGACCTGCAAGACCCCGAGGAAAACCTGGGCGCGCAAATGCTGCGCCAGGCCGCCGAGCGCACAGGCGAGGCAGTAGGGGATGGCACCAGTACCTCGACGGTGCTGGCCCACGCCATCCTGGCCGATGGCATTCGCAACGTTGTCGCGGGTGCCAGCGCGATCGACCTCAAGCGTGGCCTGGATCGCGGCTTGACGTTGGTGGTGGATTCACTTGTCGCCCAGGCGCGGCCCGTCAGTACGCCCAAGGAAAAGGCCCAGGTCGCCACGCTGTCTGCGCATAACGATGCTGTCATCGGTCAGTTGGTGGCGGATGCACTGGAGAAAGTCGGCGTTGAAGGTGTGGTCAGCGTCGAAGAGTCCAAGACCACCGAAACAGTGGTTGAGGTGATGGAAGGGATGCGTTTTGACCGCGGTTATGTCTCGCCGTATTTCGTCACCGATGCCGAGAAAATGCAGGTTGAACTCGATGACGCCTACTTGCTGCTCTGCGACCACAAGATAGGCGCGCTCAAGGACCTGCTGCCCTTGCTCGAGCTTGTTGCCAAAAGTGGTCAACCGCTGGTCTTGATCGCCGATGACATCGAAGGTGAGGCGTTGACCACCCTGGTGGTCAACCAGATACGCGGCATCCTGCGAGCCGTGGCCATCAAGGCGCCCGGTTTTGGTGATCGGCGCAAGGAAATGCTTCAGGACATGGCTGTGCTGACAGGAGCAACGGTGGTTTCCAACGATTTGGGCATCACGCTGGAGCAAGTTGAATTGGGCCAGCTCGGGCGGGCGCACCGCGTGGTGGTGCAAAAGGACAGCACGGCATTGATTGGTGGGGCAGGTACGAAGGAGGCGATTGAAGCGCGGTTGCAACAGATTCGCACGCAAATGGAGCACACCACCAGCGATTACGACCGGGAAAAACTCCAGGAACGACTGGCCAGGCTGTCTGGTGGAGTGGCAGTGATCCGGGTCGGGGCGCCTTCGGAGGCGGAAATGAAGGCACGCAAGGATGCGCTGGATGACGCCATCTCGGCGACGCGCGCGGCGATTGCTGAAGGCACTGTGCCAGGGGGCGGGCTGGCCCTGCTCAAGGCGGTCCCGCTGATCGCGGCCGAAGAAGCCCGTTGTGAGGGGGATGTCAGGACCGGTCTGCAAATCCTTCGCCGGGCCCTGGAAGCCCCGGCCAGGCTCATCGCGGAAAACTCGGCGGTGGACGCGGGCGTGGTGGTTGCGCGCATGCTAGCAGAACCCGGCAACGTCGGTTTCGATGCGTCCGCCAACTGTTACGTGGACATGTACGAAGCCGGCATTATCGATCCGACCAAAGTGGTGCGCATTGCCCTCGAAAATGCCGTATCGGTGGCCAGCATTCTGTTGCTGACGGAGGCGACCATCACTGATATTCCGGAAAAGGAATCACCCGTCCAGCCGCCTTTTCCTGAATGAGCAGGCCGGCTTGGGGCGCTCAGGTATAGGCGGCTGTCTCGGTTAACGCCAGGTGATTGAGAAGCGGATTTTCGCCGTGCAAATAACCGAGCGCCTGCTGCATCAGCAAGATGGATTTTTGTCTTTTCTCATGGCGCGTGGTTGGGTCGGCATGACGTTGCGCTGCACCTGCGAAGGAGAAACAGCGTGTAGCGGCACGCAGGGAAAGGAACAGCGCCAAGGGTTCGCAGTCTTCTTTCCAGGTGCAGTGGTTGATGTAAGTGGTCAAAAGACCTGCACCGAGCGTGTTGAGGCCGTGGTGTTGCAGGTCCATCAGCACGAATGCCAGATCGTACAGCACGTCAATGCAGGCGATCCGTTCACTGAACTCGATGCCGTCGAACAGGGTCGGCTGCCCGTCGAACAGGCAGATGTTGGCCAGGCGCAAATCGCCATGGCAGCGGCGTACGCGGCCCTGACTGCGTCGCTCTTCGAGGCAGGCTGTCAAAGATGCCAGCAGCTTCCTGGAGGCATGGGCAATCGAGATGACTTGCGCGCTGTCGAGAAAAGCGCAGTAGCGGGACATTTCCCGATAGTTTTTCTCGATCTCTTGATACAGGTCCGGGATGCGCCCGAAGGACGGAGTGATCCGGGCGCAGGCATGAAAGCGGGCGATCTCGATGCCTAGCTGCTGCATCATCGGTTCGGTCAGATGCCCCTGGACGGCCATGCGGTCAAACAGGCCATCCTGAGCAAAGCGGCGCATCACCACCAGCCAGTCCACAGCGGGTCCCTGGCCGTCGAGCACTAATTGGCCATCGGCCTGGCGGTTTATCGAACTCACGCGCAAATACAGCGTCGGCGCTGTTCGTCGGTTGAGCCACAGCTCTGCCCGGCAGGCTTTTTTCCGGCTTTGCAGGCTGAGGAAGTCCAGTTCGGCAAACGCCACTGCACGCTTGAGTTTATAGGCACGGTCGGCATGCAGGAAAATCACCGAACCATGGGTCTCGATTCGCTCCACAGGCTGGTTGGACGTATCGTAGGCGGATGGTCTGGAGAGAAAGGCAATCACTTCGTCTTGTTCGTTGCTCATCCCGGCCTCCTCATCTCCAGCCGTCCTGAGGCCCGCCAGCGCTTGCCGTCTTCCCGTCAGCGGGCGGCGCCGTGGCGCACGACCTCTATGCAAAAGTCCTGCTCAAACGGCGGTACGTTGCACTCGACGACGTCAGCGGCGGCAACTTGCAGATGCACACCGACAATGTCGGCCCGGATTGGCTGCCGGCAGATGTGCCGGTCGACCAATACAGCGGTGTAGACCCGGCGAGCTCCCAGTTGTGCCAGATAGGCGCAGGTACGCAGCAGCGAATGGCCTTCGAACAACACATCATCAACCACCAGCAACGTGGTGTTGGCGAGGTCCAGTTTGGCCAGCAGCGGATTTTCGGTCAATTGCGTGAACGGATGCAGCACTTGCAGGTCGTCGGCATAGCGCTTGACCTCAAGTGGGTAAAGAGGAAGTTCCGGTTGGCCGGTCTGGTGCGCAATGTGCTGGCGCAATCGTTGAGCCAAGGGCTCACCGCGGCGCTTGATTCCAATCAGGGCGGCGTGCGCCGGTGGCAGCAGGCTGGCGGCCTGGCGCGCCATCGTCTGCAGCACGTCATCGAGTTCGTTGCGCTCATACAGGCGCAACCGCTGACTTGCCAATAGGATCGTCATTGCCTTCTCCTGCCTGTGAGCCATGGGGCACGTGCGTTTTCAGTCAATGTAGCCCGGTTGGCCCTGGCGCGATTGATATTGATCAATCGTGATCAAATCAAACGTCGGCCGGTTCGACCGTCGGGTGACGCGCATGGGCGGCAGCGGCCTGGTGTGAGTCACTTGCTTGCGCAGGCACTTGATATAAATCAACGCCAAGGTCGCCTCGACGGAGGATTCTGAATCCATGACACAGGTGCCCGAGCCACCGACGAACACAGCAATGGGTGGTGGCGGGCAGCGACATAAAAGCAAGCTTCGTGGAGTCCGATCATGAGCCAGTATCAACGGTTATTGCTGATCATCAACCCGGCCCTGCGCCAGTCTAAAGCCATGGATCATGCAGCCGCCCTGGCCAAGGCCAGCGGTGCCAGCCTGCACATTGGCGCCTTGATTCCATCCTGGAAGCTGTTGTCGCTACTCGAAGAAGGCGACCGGGAAAAGGCTCGCGAAGAATATCTGCAAGACCAGCGCAATTGGCTCAAATACCAGGCCGATCATCTGCGCAACAGGGGTCTTGAAGTGACCGCCGAGGCGAAATGGGCCGACGACCTGCAGCAAGACATTCTCGATTACGTCGCAGAAATGCAGCCCGACCTGTTGATCAAGCAGGTACAACGGGAACCGGCGCTCAAGCGTGGGTTTTTTACCCCGCTGGACTGGCGTCTGTTGCGTCATTGCCCGATACCGGTCTACCTGCCTGGCGAAGGTGATCACCCTTTGCCGCGCAAGGTCGTGGCAGCGGTGGATGTTTCCAATCCCCTGGTACAGGACGACGAGCTCAATCAGCGGATCATCCACCAGGCGTCCAGCCTGGCTATACAGTGTCAGGCCGAATTGCACCTGGTGTATGCCTGCGACGCTTCTGCGCTGTTCCTGGGCGATATGGGCGGCGGGGGCTTGACGCTCGCGGACCTCTACAGTCAGTTGCGCAAGGGCCATGAAAAAACCTTCCTCGACCTGGCTGGCCGGTATGGCGTGCCGGCTGACCGGCGACATTTCATCGAGGGCCATCCTGTGGCCGTGCTGCATGCGTTCGCCGATGAGCAACAGATGGACGTGATTGTGATGGGCAGGGTCCAGTCCCATGGCTTGGACAAACTATTGGGCAGCACCACCGAACATACCCTGTACCAGGTGACGTGCAGCATCCTGGCCGTTTAGCGCAGTTCGGCCAGGGCCACAGGTTTCGAGACGTCATTCGTCAGCGCCGCAGGAGGTTGCCGTGATCCAGAGTCCTTCATTACAAACCACCTTGCCCAATCGCGCCGAGGCCGGTCGACGCCTGGTGGAACCGTTGCTCAAGTATGCCAACAGGCCTGATGTGATCATTCTCGCCTTGCCCCGTGGCGGTGTCCCGGTGGCTTATGAAGTCGCCACCGCCCTGAATGTGCGCCTGGACCTGATGCTGGTGCGCAAGCTCGGTGTGCCTTCGCACCCGGAATTTGCCATGGGCGCCATTGCCAGCGGCGGTGTACAAATCCTCAATGATGACGCGCTGCGGGCGCACCCGATCGATCGAGCCAGTTTCGAGGCAGTGGTCGCCCGGGAAGCGCAGGAGCTGTCGCGACGTGAAAAGGCGTATCGGGGAAACCGCCCGCCACCGCAACTCAAGGACCAGGTGGTGATCCTGATCGACGACGGCCTGGCGACAGGTTCTTCAATGATGGCAGCGATCCATGCGGTGCGCATGCAGGCGCCCGAGCGCATCGTCGTCGCGGTACCGGTTGCGCCCCGGGAAACGGTCGAGGATTTGTCCATGCAAGTGGACGAAGTGATCTGCCCACTCATCCCTGAGTGGATGATGTCGATCGGCTACTGGTACCTGGATTTTTCCCAGACCTCGGACGAAGAGGTCATCGATCTCATGCAACGGGCCTGGCAGCGGGAATTGCCGGGCGCCTCCCACATGGAACATCGCGATGCTTGAAGCTAAATATCGATCCCTGGACCTGCCGGGCGTTGAATTGTCCGCCGATTTGCGTTTGCCGACGAACGCGCGCGCCCTGGTCATCTTCGTACACGGCAGCGGCAGTGGTCGTTTGAGCCCGCGCAATCAATATGTGGCCGATGTCCTGGCCGATCGGGGCTTGGCTTCGCTGCTGTTCGACTTGCTAACGGAACCGGAGCAGCGCCTGGATAATCTCAGCGGGGAGTTGCGCTTCAATATTCCTTTGCTGGCCAGGCGGTTGATCGATGTGATCGACTGGGTAGGGCGTGACCGCGAATTGCGTGCTTTGCGCATCGGACTCTTCGGCGCCAGTACCGGCGCGGCGGCAGCACTGGTGGCCGCCGCTGAGCGTGCGCCAGTGATAGGGGCAGTGGTCAGTCGGGGTGGGCGAACCGATCTGGCTGGACCGGCCCTGCCTCGGGTCAAGGCGCCGACCTTGCAGATTGTCGGTGCACAGGACCCGGTGGTGTTGGGCTTGAATCGTCAAAGCAGCCAGACCCTGCGGTGCGAGCAACGGCTGGAAGTCGTGGAGCGCGCCACGCATCTTTTTGAAGAGCCAGGCACGCTGGAGGCAGTCGCCAGGCTCGCTGGCGACTGGTTTGAAAAATACCTGCATGCCCCCCTGTAGGAACGAGTATGCTCCGGGCGGCGTTCCGACGTAGAACCTGAGAGCACCACGGGGAGTCAGGTTTCCCGCGTCATCGTTGACGTCCATCGCGACGGTGCGACGATTCGACAGTCTCGCTCCTACAGGGGAACACAGGCATCACCAAAAGCAGGTCGGCTTTTAAGGCCGCCTCGCTTTGCTTTTGATCGCGGGCGCCCCGTTAACCACTGTGCGAGGCACCGAGTGATATGTACTCCGACAACCCATTTCAC
>NZ_APIO01000193.1:0-10899 GCF_000408945.1 Pseudomonas sp. G5(2012) | reverse complement strand
AGCGTGGGAACGATCAATGGCCAGCAGGCTCGCTCCCACAGTGGTTATGGGTCCGTTCACAAAACCCTGGGCAAAAAAAAGCCCGATCTCGCTAAAGCGTTCAATCGGGCTAGAGCACTCAGGAGCAACAAGTGCAAAGGGAGGTTCGATGCGCGTGCAGGCTTGAAGGGTTACGCGCCAGGTCACTAGACCATCCAGTGATTATCTGGCGATTAACGGCTCAGGCCACCTGGGAAAGCTTGGCGTTCGCCTGGTTCAGGCCTTTCTCCTGGAAGTCGCCGCCCAGGTTCATGCCTTCGGCGTGGATGAACGTCACGTCGTGGATGCCGATGAAGCCCATGACCTGGCGCAGGTAGGGTTCCTGGTGATCCGCGGTGCTGCCGGCGTAGATCCCGCCACGCGCCGTCAGTACATAAGCGCGCTTGCCACTGAGCAAACCCTGCGGTCCGGTTTCGGTGTACTTGAAGGTGACGCCGGCACGCAGCACATGGTCAAGCCAGGCCTTGAGGGTGCTCGGGATGGCGAAGTTGTACATCGGCGCGGCCATTACCAGCACGTCGGCGGCGAGCAACTCGTCAGTCAGCTGGTTGGAGCGCTCCAGGGAAAGTTGTTCGATGTCGCTGCGTTGCTCGGCGGGCTTCATCCAGCCGCCCAACAAGTTGATGTCCAGATGCGGCACCGGATTGACAGCCAGGTCGCGAACGGTGATCTGGTCGCCGGGGTGCGCGGCTTGCCACTGGCTGATGAAGGTCTGGGTCAGTTGACGGGAAACCGAGTGTTGCTGACGGGCACTGCTTTCGATGATCAGAACGCGGGACATGGTTTGTAGGCTCCATCTGAGAATGCTGTAAGTCGATGGAGTGAAGGTTAAACAGAGTCATATCGATGAAAAAGCGCAAATAACTGCTATAACCAATCGATAATTTCGTTTATAAGCGGAGCATCGGCAATTCGCGTGCTCCGCTGGAGGTCATTTCGGCTTGCAGGTCATGGTGATGTACAGCTTGATGATCTTGCGGTTGAACTTGGCTGAAAGATCCGCGCTCTTACCCGCGTCCAGGTTGACCCTGCGAGTCTTTGGCGATTCAGGACCGTTGCGAAACACCACCGAGCATTCGGCAGCGGTGTCGCCGTAGTTGTTCACGGTGATCGAGCCCATGTCGTAGTCGGAGGCATAGGTGGTGTAGTCGATCTTCAGTCCATTGAGCTCTTTTTGTACGTCGATCGGATAAGCAAACGCAGTCATTGGCAGCATCGCCAGCAACAAAGAACAGATTTTTTTCATTCAGCAGTCTCCAATAAGAACTGCGCAGCTTAGGACAACAGGAGCCCATCATGAAAGCGCCCCGCGTGACCCTTGATCAATGGCGAACGCTTCAAGCCGTGGTCGACCACGGCGGTTTCGCCCAGGCCGCCGAAGCGCTGCACCGCTCGCAATCGTCGGTCAGCTACACCGTGGCGCGCATGCAAGACCAGCTCGGCGTGCCGTTGTTGCGCATCGACGGGCGCAAGGCAGTACTCACCGAGGCTGGCGGGGTGTTGTTGCGCCGCTCCCGGCAACTGGTGAAACAGGCCAGTCAGCTCGAAGACCTGGCCCATCACATGGAGCAAGGCTGGGAAGCGGAAGTGCGCCTGGTGGTCGATGCCGCCTACCCGAGCGCCCGCCTGGTCCGCGCGCTGACCGCGTTCATGCCGCAAAGCCGCGGCTGTCGCGTGCGTCTGCGCGAAGAGGTGCTGTCGGGTGTGGAGGAGGTCCTGCTCGAAGGCGTGGCCGACCTGGCCATCAGCAGTTTCAGCATTCCCGGTTACCTGGGCGCGGAATTGAGCGATGTCGAGTTCGTCGCGGTCGCGCATCCGGAACATCCCCTGCACCGCCTCAACCGCGAACTGAATTTCCAGGACCTGGAAAGCCAGCTGCAAGTGGTCATCCGCGACTCCGGGCGCCAGCAACCACGGGACGTCGGCTGGCTCGGTGCCGAACAACGCTGGACCGTCGGCAGCCTGGCCACCGCCGCCACTTTTGTCGGCAGCGGCCTGGGGTTCGCCTGGTTGCCAAGGCACATGATCGAACGCGAACTCAAGGAAGGTACGCTCAAGGTGCTACCGTTGGACCAGGGCGGCAGCCGCAACCCGAGCTTTTACCTGTATTCGAACAAGGAAAAACCGCTCGGCCCGGCGACGCAGATTCTTGTCGAGCTGCTGCGCACATTCGACACTGCACCCCTGGACGCACCGTTCGCCGCCCCAGAACAAGCCTGACACGGAGGTAATGCATGGCCTATTTCGAACACGAAGGTTGCAACCTGCACTACGAGGAATATGGCCACGGCACGCCGTTGCTGCTGGTCCACGGCCTGGGTTCCAGTACCCTCGACTGGGAAGAACAGATCCCGGCGCTCGCCGCCCGCTACCGGGTGATCGTCCCGGATGTGCGCGGTCACGGGCGCTCCGACAAACCCCGCGAGCGCTACAGCATCGCCGGGTTCAGCGCCGACCTGGTGGCGCTGATCGAGCACCTGAACCTGGAGCCCGTTCATTACGTAGGATTGTCGATGGGGGGCATGATCGGCTTTCAGCTGGGCGTGGACCAGCCGCAATTGCTCAAGAGCCTGTGCATCGTCAATAGCGCACCCGAGGTCAAGTTGCGCACCCGCGACGATTATTGGCAGTGGTTCAAGCGCTGGAGCCTGATGCGCGTACTCAGCCTCCACAGCATCGGCAAAGCCCTGGGTGGCAAACTGTTCCCCAAGCCAGGACAGGCTGATTTGCGACAAAAGATGGCCGAGCGCTGGGCAAAAAACGACAAACATGCTTATCTCGCCAGCTTCGATGCCATTGTTGGCTGGGGGGTGCAGGAACGACTTTCGAGGATTTCCTGTCCAACCCTCATCGTCAGCGCCGACCGCGACTACACGCCGGTCGCGCTGAAGGAAAACTACGTCAGGCTGCTGCCGAATGCGCGGCTGGCCGTGATCGCCGATTCGCGTCACGCTACCCCGCTGGACCAGCCCGAACGCTTCAACCAGACGCTGCTCGAATTTCTCACCGCAGTCGACACTTCCACACTCAGGATCACTGACCCATGCTGAAAAAAATCGCCCTCGCCGCTGGCTCCGTACTGTTTGCCGCCAACCTGATGGCGGCAACGCCTGCCAAGGCGCCGCACGTTCTTCTGGAAACCACCAACGGCCAGATCGAAATCGAACTGGACCCGGTCAAGGCCCCGATCAGTACCAAGAACTTCCTTGAGTACGTGGACAGCGGCTTCTACAACAACACGATCTTCCACCGCGTGATCCCGGGTTTCATGGTCCAGGGCGGCGGCTTCACCCAGCAAATGCAGCAAAAGGAAACCAAGGCGCCGATCAAGAACGAGCACAAGAACGGCCTGGTCAACGTTCGTGGCACCTTGTCCATGGCACGTACTTCGGTCCCTGACTCGGCGACCAGCCAGTTCTTCATCAACGTCAAGGACAACGATTTCCTCGACCAGGGTGATGGCTACGCGGTGTTCGGCAAAGTGGTCAAAGGTATGGACGTGGTGGACATCATCGTCAATTCGCCCACTACCGTGCGCAATGGCATGAAGGATGTGCCCGCCGACCCGGTGTTCATCAAGTCGGCCAAGCGCATCGACTAAGACTAAGCTGGACAAGGATGTCCGGGGCGTTGCCGGTGTTGCCGGCAACGCTCAAACCGTTGAAGGAGAGCCCGTTCGCGGGTGAATAACCGATGCTTTATCGCCGTTTCGAAAAACTGATCGACGTCTTCCGCGATGCCCCGACAGCCGCACCGCCGGATCGGGTCCTGCCTTTCTATACTTACTACCTCAAGCAGGTCTGGCCCAGTTTTGCCGCCCTGCTTATCGTCGGCCTGATCGGTGCACTGATCGAAGTAGCGCTGTTCAGCTACCTGAGCCGCATCATCGACCTGGCCCAGGGCACGCCCAACGCGGATTTTTTCAAGCAACACAGCCTCGAACTGACCTGGATGGTGGTGGTAGCACTGGTTTTGCGCCCGGTATTCGTCGGCCTGCATGACCTGCTGGTGCACCAGACCCTCAGCCCCAGCATGACCAGCCTGATTCGCTGGCAGAACCACAGCTACGTGCTCAAGCAGAGCCTGAATTTTTTCCAGAACGACTTCGCCGGGCGCATCGCCCAGCGCATCATGCAAACTGGCAACTCCCTGCGCGATTCCGCGGTGCAGGCGGTGGATGCGCTGTGGCATGTGCTGATCTACGCCATCAGCTCGCTGGTGCTGTTCGCCGAAGCCGACTGGCGCCTGATGATCCCGCTGCTGACCTGGATCATCGCCTTCATCAGCGCGCTCTACTACTTCGTACCACGGGTCAAGGATCGCTCGGTGGTGGCCTCCGATGCGCGCTCCAAACTCATGGGGCGGATCGTCGACGGCTACACCAACATCACCACCCTGAAGCTGTTTGCCCACACCAACTTCGAGCAACAGTACGCCCGCGAAGCGATCAAGGAGCAAACCGAAAAAGCCCAACTGGCCGGCCGTGTCGTGACCAGCATGGACGTGGTCATCACCAGCATGAACGGCCTGTTGATCGTCAGCACCACCGGCCTGGCCCTGTGGCTGTGGACGCAGTCGCTGATCACCGTGGGCGCCATTGCACTCGCGACCGGGCTGGTGATCCGCATCGTCAACATGTCCGGCTGGATCATGTGGGTGGTTACCGGCATCTTCGAAAACATCGGCATGGTCCAGGATGGCTTGCAGAGCATTTCGCAGCCGGTCAGCGTGACTGACCGCGACCAGGCCAAACCCCTTGCGGTCGCCCGTGGCGAAGTACGTTTCGAAAATGTGGATTTCCACTACGGCAAGCAGAGCGGGATCATCGGCGGGCTCAACCTGACGATCAAACCCGGGGAGAAGATTGGCCTGATCGGTCCGTCCGGTGCGGGCAAGTCGACCCTGGTCAATCTGCTGCTGCGCCTGTATGACGTGGAAGGCGGGCGCATTCTCATCGACGGCCAGAACATCGCCGACGTCAGCCAGGAAAGCCTGCGCGAACGCATCGGCATGATTACCCAGGACACCTCCCTGCTGCATCGCTCGATCCGCGATAATTTGTTGTATGGCAAACCCGACGCCACCGATGCCGAACTCTGGGAAGCGGTGCACAAGGCCCGGGCCGACGGGTTCATCCCGCTGTTGTCCGACGCTGAAGGCCGCAGCGGTTTCGATGCCCATGTCGGGGAACGCGGGGTGAAGCTTTCCGGCGGCCAGCGCCAGCGCATCGCCATCGCCCGCGTGCTGCTCAAGGACGCGCCGATCCTGATCATGGACGAGGCCACGTCGGCATTGGATTCCGAGGTCGAGGCGGCCATCCAGGAAAGCCTGGAAACCCTGATGCAGGGCAAGACCGTGATCGCCATCGCCCACCGACTCTCGACCATCGCCCGGATGGACCGGCTGGTAGTGCTGGAGAATGGCCGGATTGCCGAAACCGGCACTCACGCTGAACTGCTGGCCCACGGCGGTTTGTATGCGCGGTTGTGGCAGCACCAGACCGGAGGGTTTGTGGGGATCGACTAGGTCTGCAGGAGCTAACTTGCGCCTACAAATGCAGCAAAAAAAGCCGCCACGCCCGTGCAACGGGCGTTGGCGTTTTTTTATGCCCACTGGAACTTTATAAAAACGGTGCTGTACTGATCCAAGGTTCTGGAGGTGGTTCTGCAGTCCATCTGCTGGATGCACAAAGCAGCAAACTCTCGAAAGGACACTCTCTCATGTCTCTGTTCAAACGTTCCGCTACAGAATTGGTAGGTACCTTCTGGCTGGTGTTGGGCGGGTGTGGCAGTGCGGTACTGGCCGCTGCGTTCCCGGATGTCGGGATCGGTTTGCTGGGGGTATCCCTGGCGTTTGGCCTGACGGTGCTAACCATGGCATTTGCCATTGGCCACATTTCCGGTTGTCATCTGAATCCGGCGGTGTCGCTGGGACTGGTGGTCGGCGGACGCTTCCCGGCCAAGGAGCTGCCAGCGTATATCATTGCCCAAGTGATTGGCGCGGTGATTGCGGCCGCCCTGTTGTACTTCATCGCCAGTGGCAAGCCCGGGTTCGAACTGGCGGGGGGCCTGGCGTCCAACGGCTTCGGCGAACATTCCCCTGGCGGCTACTCGATGGCGGCGGGGTTTGTGTGTGAGTTGGTGATGACCGCCATGTTCATCCTGATCATTCTCGGCGCCACCGACAATCGTGCGCCGGCGGGGCTTGCGCCGATTGCCATTGGCCTGGCGTTGACCCTGATCCACCTGATCTCGATCCCGGTCACCAACACTTCGGTCAACCCGGCACGCAGCACCGGCCCGGCACTCATCGTTGGCGGCTGGGCGATTCAGCAATTGTGGATGTTCTGGGTCGCGCCGCTGCTCGGCGCGGTCGTCGGCGGTGTGCTCTATCGCTGGTTGGGCAAGGAACAACTCTGAGCGGAGGCACTGCGAAGATCAGCCTTGCCGGTAAGGCAAGGCGGTCTTCGCCTCATCCGCGTATGCCAACACCCCGATCCGCTCTTGCTGCAAAAAATCCTTCACGGCCGCTTTCAGGCCGGGATGACGCAAGTAATGCCAGGAGTGCGTGATGACCGGTTCGAAACCGCGAATCAACTTGTGTTCGCCCTGGGCGCCGGCATCGAAACGCTGGTAGCCGTTGGCAATCGCGTAGTCCATGCCCTGGTAGAAACAGGTCTCGAAATGCAGGCGGTCGAACTCCGCCAGGCAGCCCCAGTAACGACCATAGAAACTGTCGCCACCGACCAGACTGAAGGCCATCGCCACCGGGCGTGAGCCTTGTTTGGCCAAAACGACTCGTATCGCCTGCGGCATGCGCTCGGCCAGCAGGCTGAAAAATTCCCGCGTCAGGTAAGGTCGTTGCCGGCGAACCGCGTAAGTGTTGGCGTAGCAGGCATAGACAAAATCCCACTGTGCCTCGGTCAGTTGCCGACCTTCGAGCCATTCGAAGTCAATCCCTTGCCCGGCGACTTGCTCGCGTTCCTTGCGCATCTGCTTGCGTTTGCGCGAACTCAGGGCGTCGAGAAAATCCTGAAAGTCCCGATAGCCGCGGTTCTGCCAGTGGTACTGACAGCCGATGCGTTGCAGCCAGCCAGGTTGTTCGGCCAGGGCGGCGTCGGTGAACGGGTCGGTGAAGTTGATATGGGCACTGGAGAGCTGTTCGATCTCCAGGTAGCCCGGCAGGCTCTTGAGCAATTCGAAACCATCTTCGCCCCTGGCCGCCAGCAAGCGTGGCCCGCTGACCGGGCTGAACGGCACGGCGGTCAAAAGCTTGGGGTAGTAATCGATGCCGGCGCGTTCGCAGGCATCGGCCCAGGCGTGGTCGAACACGTACTCGCCGTAGGAATGCCATTTGCGGTAGCTGGGCAACGCAGCGATCAGTCGTTCGCCTTCAACGTGCAGCAAATGTTCGGGTTGCCAGCCGGAATGGGGTCCCACACTACCACTGTCTTCCAACGCGCCGAGAAACCCGTGCCGCAGAAATGGCTGGTTCTCGGGTACCAGCGCATCCCAGGTTTTCGGGTCGATTTCCGACAGGTTTTGCAGGCGTTGCAACGGCATCACCGTCCTCACTCTTCATGGCGTGAAAGCTTGGCGAGTATCGCCTATCGCTGTGCATTGCACACGGGCAATTCGACGACAGCGCTCTGGATCAATCGTTTGCAACGACTGGGCACCGTCACAGACATGCCATCACTCTGCCACTGCACTGTCATAAACCATCGCGATACTGGCGCCTGTTTTTAGAGCGCCGGGTTATATACGGCCACTGTTTTCCGTCCACCCCATGGTCGGTTGTGCCCAGGATGGTCCAGCCATCCACTCTCATCTTCGGAGATTGATATGCGTCTTGCTTCCACGAAAACTGCGGCGGCCTTGTGTGGCGGCCTGTTGCTGGCCATGAGTGTTCCTGCCAGCGCTGCAGTCGACGCCAAACTGCTCGACATGCTCAAGGCTAACGGCTCGATTACCAACGCCCAGTACAGCGAACTGCAAGCCGAGCTGGCACGGGACCAGAAAGACCAGCAAATCGCTCGTCAGGCCCAGCAAGAGACCAACGAGCAGATCGCGGCAACCGCGAAGAAAACCAATGAGCTGAGCACCTTCGACCAGAAACTGGCGTGGGCGGCCAAGACCCAATTCAAGGGCGACGTGCGTTTCCGACAGGAAAACGTCCACAACGATGGCGTTTCCAACAACAAGGACCAGGATCGCCAGCGCATAAGGGCCCGCCTGGGCGCGTTCAGCGAAATCAACCCGCAAGTCGACACCGGCATCCGTATTGCCACCGGCAGCAGCGACGACGCTCGCTCCACCAACCAGGACCTGAACAACTACTTCGACAAGAAGCAGATCTGGCTGGACCTGGGTTATGTCGACTACCACCCCGACGCCATCAAGAACCTGCACGTGATCGGCGGCAAGATGCTGCAGCCGTGGGTCAGCATGGGCGACATCATCTGGGACAGCGACATCAACCCTGAAGGCCTGGCCCTGACCTACAAATACCCGCTGGGCAATACCGAACTGTTCGGCAGCGCCGGTCACTACACTCTCAAGGACAACGTCGACGGCGAAGGGGTGCAGTTCAAGCACGACCTGCGCCTGTACGCTGGTCAATTGGGTGCGCGTTTCGCCATCACCGACAACCTGAAAATGACCGTGGGCGGCAGCCTCTACAACTACGACAACGACGAAGACAGCGCCTGCACCGCCAGCACCTCGCCTTGCGCACTGGCCGTCAACGGTAACACCCCGGGCGAGCAGTTCCGCCTGTGGGAAGGGTTCAGCCAGATCGACATCGGCGGCCTGCCAATGCCTCTGTCGCTGTACGGCCAGTACGTGCACAACGCCGAAGCCAGCAACGACAAGGACACCGGTTGGCTGGCCGGCGTCAAGACCAAGGTCTACGGCTTCGGCCTGGACTACAACTACCGCGACGTGCAGCAAAACGCTGTGGTGGGTGCCTTCACCGACTCTGACTTTGCCAACGGCTTCACCGGTTCGCGCGGCAGCAAGCTGAAAGTCAGCTACGAGCTCGACAAGAACTTCACCCTCGGTGCGACGTATTTCATGGCGAACTCCGACTACACCAACGCCAGCGTCAACCTGAAAGACTCCGACATCAACACCCTGCAACTGGATGCCGAAGCGAAGTTCTGATTTCCCGCTACACGACTCCGGCACGGATGCCTGAGCCACTCTTGCAGCCTGGCGTTGATCTATCGGTCCCCATCATCCTCCGATAGGTCAACGCCGGGCTGTTTCTATTGGCGTAAAAAAAGATCGCAGCCTGCGGCAGCTCCTACGCGATCGGGTTCAACGCAATATCGCGATTGAACATCGATCCATGTAGGAGCTGCCGCAGGCTGCGATCTTTTCAGCTACGGCGAAAAACTCAGCGTTTGCGCAGCAACACGCTACCAATCGAGTAACCAGCGCCGAACGAGCTGAGCACTGCCAGCGAGCCCGCGGCCAGATCATCCTGGTGCTTGTGGAATGCAATCACCGAACCTGCCGAACTGGTATTGGCATAGGTATCGAGAATCACCGGCGCTTCCTGCTCGGTGGCTTCACGGCCCAGCAGCTTCCTGACGATCAGGTGATTCATGCTGAGGTTGGCCTGGTGCAGCCAGAAGCGCTTCACGTCATTGACGTTGAGCTGATTCTCTTCCAGGTGCGCAGCGATCAGCTCGGCGACCATCGGGCAGACTTCCTTGAACACCTTGCGGCCTTCCTGCACGAACAGTTTGTCCTTGGCACCGATGCCCTCTTCCGCGGCGCGGTTGAGGAAGCCGAAGTTGTTGCGGATGTTGTTGGAGAACTTGGTCAGCAGCTTGGTGCTGACAATGTCGAACTGATGACTGGAGGTGGCGAGGTCAGCGCGCTCGATGATCACCGCGGTAGCGGCATCACCGAAGATGAAGTGACTGTCGCGGTCACGGAAGTTCAGGTGGCCAGTGCAGACTTCCGGGTTGACCATCAGGATCGCCCGGGCCTGGCCCAGCTGGACGCTGTTGGCTGCGGCCTGGATGCCGAAGGTGGCCGAGGAGCACGCCACGTTCATGTCGAAACCAAAACCCTGGATGCCCAGCGCTTCCTGGACTTCGATGGCGATGGCCGGGTAGGCGCGTTGCAGGTTGGAGCAGGCGACGATCACGCCGTCGATATCCGCGGCGGTTTTGCCGGCACGTTGCAGGGCTTGTTCAGCTGCGCCGATGGCCATCTGGCAAAGCACCGACCATTCGTCGTTGGAACGCTCCGGCAGGCGTGGCGCCATGCGCTGGGGGTCGAGAATGCCTTCCTTGTCCATGACAAAACGGCTTTTGATGCCGGAGGCTTTCTCGATGAACGCTGCGCTGGATTCGGTCAACGCCTCGACTTCGCCGCGGGCGATGGCCTCGGCGTTGTCGGTGTTGAATTGAGCGACATAAGCATTGAAAGACTGCACCAGCTCTTCGTTGGAGATGCTGTTGGCCGGGGTGTACAGGCCGGTGCCGCTGATGACGACGTTATGCATGGTCGTGTCTCTAATCTGTTCAGGCAGAAAGTATTGGCACAGTCGTACCAATACGCAAAGGGTCTATTTCCGTCCCGGGGACGCAAACCTGGCATCGCTTGATCCGTCGCGCGAGCTGGCCGAAGGCTCTAGCCCGTGAAACTGGCGCTTATGGTCGCGAAGTTTGCCATAAACCTTGGATTTTCGCCCCTTTTGCAAATACGGCGGTACGACGCGATACCTGTAGGAGCGAGCATGCTCCGGGCGGCGTTCCGACGATGGACTTGAGGACGCCGCGGGGTATCAGGCACCCAGCGTCATCGTTGACGTCCATCGCGAAGGTGCGACGATTCGACATGC
>NZ_APIO01000192.1:0-819 GCF_000408945.1 Pseudomonas sp. G5(2012) | reverse complement strand
CACCCCCGCGGCCGTGATTTCCTTCCGGTCTCGCTGCGGCTCGCCCCGCTTGCGGGGAAAGCCGCTGGCTGATATTGCCGGCAAGCCAATGGTGCAGCACGTTTACGAACGCGCCCTGCAAGTAGCCAATGCTCATGTGGTGGTGATCGCCACTGACGACGAACGCGTTGCAAAAGCGGTGCGGGCGTTCGGTGGGGAATGCGTCATGACCTCGCCGGATCACCCCTCCGGCACCGACCGCCTGGCCGAAGTCATGGTTCAGATCGATGCGGACATCTACATCAACCTGCAAGGTGATGAACCGCTGGTGCGTCCAGCAGACATCGAGGCCCTGGCTGCGGGCATGCTCGCTGATGCGAGCGTGAAGGTCGGCACTTTGTGCCACCCGATCGAAGCGCACGAAGCCGGCAACCCCAACACCGTGAAAGTGGTCCTGGCCAATAACGGTAATGCGTTGTACTTCAGCCGCTCGCCGATTCCCTACCCACGGGACGGCGAAGTCGCTCATTACCTCAAGCATGTGGGTGTCTACGGCTATCGTCGCGATGTCCTGGCCGACTACAGCAGCCTGCCACAGCCGATGCTGGAGCATGCGGAGAAGCTGGAGCAACTGAGGCTGATGGCCGCGGGTTACTGCATTCGGGCGTACCAGGTCGAACCAACCGGCCCGGGTGTAGATACACCTGAGTGCCTTGAGCAAGTGCGGGCGCTGATGAGTGGTCAGGACCCTGCCCCACGGCCCACCCTCAACGACGTTCGCCTGGTGATCACCGATGTAGATGGCGTGCTCACCGACGGCGGCATCTATTACGACGCCAC
>NZ_APIO01000191.1:0-13620 GCF_000408945.1 Pseudomonas sp. G5(2012) | reverse complement strand
GAACGCGGAGCGTCCCTGGCGGCATTCCCACGCAGAGCGTGGGAACGATCAGTCAGCGGGCAAAAAAAAGCCCTACCGCAATGCGATAGGGCTTTTGTCATTGCAACGACCCAGGGCTCAGCGCCCGATGGCTCGCGCCGCGTCCGCGGTGTACTGGTCCGGGGTGAACTTGCCTTCGTTGAGGATCGGGCCTTTCTTCGATTCGTTGGTCATGCCGTAGCCGGTGTACTGGCCGGAGTTCAGGTCCATGAAGAACTGCGAACCGGCCTGCCAGCCGCTCATGTCAGGGTGGTAGTAGTAGTTGATCATGGCGTGCTTCCACAGCTGCCCACGGGCATCGTAGTTGTCGGCCATGACGGCGTTCCAGGTATCTTCATCGATGAACAGCACACGCTTGCCGTAGACATGACGGAAGCCTTCCTTCAAGTTGGCTTCCACCACCCATACACGGCGCAACTCGTAACGCATGAAGTCCGGGTTGGGATGGTTCGGTGTAAGGATGTCGGCGTACTTGACCGTCCCGGTATTAGGCTTGAATGCGTTGGCCGGGCTGTAGATCTCGCGCTTGCCGATCAGCTTCCAGGAGAAGCGCTCCGGTGAACCGTTGAACAAGCGGTCCTCGTCGACGGTCATGGTGCCGTTGGTGCCGATCATCGGTTGATCGTAACCATAACCCGGCAGTTGCCGTACGCGTCGGGTCGATGGGCTGTAGGACCAGGCCTGACGCGCATCGGTGCCATAGTTGTAGGGTTCATGGGCAATACTGAGGTTACCGTTGTCCCGGGCCGGTTTCAGGGTCATGTTGTTACTTAGGGCCGAGAGCTTGTCTTCCGTGCGGGAATCGACGGTGGGTGAGTTGGCCAACGACAGGTTACGCGCGTAGGCACGCCCCCAGCCAATGTTGCCGTTGGGCAGGACCGACGCCAGGTCGGAGGTCTTTTCCTCCGTGTAGGCACGGGCTGGCAGTTGGTGGTTCCACAACACTTCCACGCCGCTTTTAGGGATCGGGAACGGCACCTGGCCAATCCCGGTGAACCCGTCGCCGTTGTTGACCAGCTTGGCGTGCAACGCGTTGTCCATCGCGCGGCGGCAGACATAATCGGGGTAGCGGAAATCCCGGTGGCCTGGATAAATATTCATCTTGTAGGTGGTCGGGTATTTCTTCAGCAGGGTCTTCTGCCCTTCCGTCAGGCGCGACTCGTACTGGCTCATGTTCTGCGCAGTGATCACCAGGATCGGCTTTTCCGCGGCATAAGGATCTACCGGCTGGTCGCCGGAGTACTTCACATGATTCCAGCCTGGCACTTCACCCAGGTACTTGCCGGTGTACGGCGGAATGGTGCCCTCGGCGTTGCCTGCTTGCTCGGCGCCGACACAGGTCAGTTCCTTGCCCAGTTTGGCGGCTTCCTGAGGTGACACCTCGGCGTGCGCAGAACCCATCAGCCCGCTATTGGCTGTGACTGCGACCGCGAGCATGAGACCTGTTCTTGTTATTTTCATGTAATGCCTCCTTCGCTGATAAGGCTTTGTGGTGTGTACCCATTGTTCGTGTTCTGCCGGCCCCAACATCGTCCGGAAAGACTAAGGCGGCGTTATGCGTCCAGTTTTTCTTGCAGCTGTGCCTTGAGCACCTTGCCGGTGGCATTGCGGGGCAAGGGTTCGAGTACCCGATAGACCTGTGTCGGCACTTTGTAGGCAGCCAGGCGCTCGGCAATGAATGCGCAGATCTGCGCCGCTTGGGGCAGCGTCGATGCCTGGCCATGCACGGCCAGCCCCACCGTCTCCCCCAGCAGCGGGTCGGCGATGGCGAATGCAGCCGCTTCCAGGACACCGGGCATATCGAGGACGCAGGTTTCAACTTCAGCGGCGGAGATCTTTTCGCCACCGCGGTTGATCAACTCCTTGACCCGGCCGGTAATGCTGAGGAAACCCTCATCGTCGAGGTAACCGATGTCGCCGGTATCGAGCCAACCGTCGCGCAGGCTTTGCGCAGTGGCCTCGGGCAGGTTCCAGTAGGCGCTCATCAAGGTTGGCGAACGCAACCAGATCACCCCGCGAGTGCCCGTCGGCTGCGGCTGCTCGGGGCTTTCACCGATGCGGATGTCGACAATCGGCAATGCCCAACCTGCTGTCGCCGGCTTGTAGACAAACGGATCACCACCAATCGCCGCGCCGATGCCGTTGCTTTCGGTCAGGCCGTAGCCGGCTCCGCCGATGACGTCGGGCTTGATCTTGAGCATGTCGTCGAGCACGTTGGCGGACGATGCGCCGCCGCCCAGGCCCAGACCGAACAGGCTGGCGGTCTGCTCACTGCCAAAGCGCGGCGAGGCGAGCAATTGCTGCATCATCACCGGGGCACCGTTGAACTGGGTGCAGCGCTCGTCGCGAATCAGGTCGATCGCGCGTTCGACATCCCACTTGTACATCAGCATCAAGCGTCGACCGCCGCGCAATGCCGACAAAAACTGCGCATGCAAGCCGCTGACATGGAACAGCGGAACAGCCGCCAGCGTGGTGGGTGGATAACCGCTGTTGATCACCACACCGACACGCTCGGGCGAACTCATGGCGCAAAACGCGCCCTGGAAATCCAGGGCAAACAGCGCCTGGCAGATTGCCCGGTGACTGGACACGACGCCCTTGGCGCGGCTGGTGGTGCCAGAGGTGTAGAGGATCAGCGCTGGTGCGCCAGGATCTATTTCCAGCGTTGGTACAGGTTGTGCAGGGGCGCTGATCAAGTCCTCGAAACGCAGGCAGTACTCGGGCAAGGCAGGATCCTCAGCCCCGACGACGATCGTGGCGCGCTGCTCGCGGGCCAGGTCTTCACGCAGGGTATTGAGGCGCGCTTCGTCGCACAGCAGCAGGCGCGAACCGCTGTCCTGCAACGCGTATTGCAACTCGTCGCGCAAGCCCCAACTGTTGAGCGGCACACACACCGCGCCGCAGCGCTGGATCGCCGCGAAGGCCACCAGCCATGCCGGCTGGTTGCGCATGGCAATCGCTATCCGATCGCCCGGCTGCACACCAAAATTGGCAACCATCTGCCCGGCCAGGCGGTCGACCTGGTCGAAGTATTGGTTGAAGGTCAGGCGTTGCGATTGCCACATCAGAAATTCGCGATCGCCGTGGACTCGACCGGCGTCGATGACTTGCAGCAGGTCGTGGGGGGCGTGACGGAAGTAGCGTGGAGCGCCGTCATCGGGCGTCACCACTTCAAAGGGCGAGCCGGGGGCGATCAGTTGGCGCCACGCGGTTTGCCAGAGTTCGATGCTCATTTTTGTTTTCTCCAGAACGGGCGAAGGACCTGTGGGCGCGGCTCGGCATTCAACATCTTCATCGCCTGACACTCCGATATCGCGGGCAAGCCCGCTCCCACAGGGGTGTTGTGTGGTGTGCAGGTGTCGTGTACACCCGCGATCCCTTGTGGGAGCGGGCTTGCCCGCGAAGGGGCCGGCGCATTCAACATCCTCATTGCCTGACACTCCGCCTTCGCGAGCAGGCTCGCTCCCACAGGGGGTGTTGTGTCGTGTACAGGTGTGGGGTACACCCGCGATCCTTGTGGGAGCGGGCTTGCCCGCGAAGGGGCCGGCACGTTCAACATCCTCATTGCCTGGTACTCCGCCTTCGCGAGCAGGCTCGCTCCCACAGGGGTGTTGTGTGGTGTGCAGGTGTCGTGTACACCCGCGATCCTTGTGGGAGCGAGCCTGCTCGCGAAGGGGCCGGCGCATTCAACATCCTCATTGCCTGGTACTGCGCCGTCGCGAGCAGGTTCGCTCCCACAGGGGTTTTGTGTGGTGTACAGGTGTCGGGTACACCCGCAATCCTTGTGGGAGCGAGCCTGCTCGCGAAGGGGCCGGCACATGCAACATCCTCATTGCCTGGTACTGCGCCGTCGCGAGCAGGTTCGCTCCCACAGGGGTTTACGCGTTGGTCGAATAGCGTTCGCAATGGAAATCCCGGTCACCCAGGCAGCTCTGCGCAACGCGCACGCGCTTGAGGTACAGGCCGACATCCAGCTCGTCGGTGACGCCGATGCCGCCGTGCATCTGTACCGCTTCGTTGGCGACCTTGATCGCCGTGTCACCGGCCTTCCATTTCGCCAGGCTGACCAGTCGAGCGCGGGCCCGAGGGTCGAGGCCGGTGTCATCCAGGGTCGCCAGCGCGGCCATCAGGGCGCTGCGGCTCAGCGCCAAGTCGATGTACATCTTCGCGGCGCGATGTTGCAGGACCTGGAAGGTGCCAATCTGCGTGTCGAACTGCACACGGGTCTTGAGGTACTCCAAGGTGGTTTCGAACAGCTGCTCCGCCATCCCCAACAGTTCCGCCGCGAGGCAGGCGCGGCCCCGGTCCAGTGCTGTTTCCAGCACGGCCCAGCCCTCGCCCAGGTTGCCCAGCAGCGCGTCACTGCCCAATTGCACCTGATCCAGTTGCAGGCGTGCGTGGTTGCGCGAATCGATTTGCGGCAAGGCGCTGACCGTCAAGCCCGGCGTACCGGCCGGCACCAGGAACAGGCTGATGCCTTGCGTCTCACCCGGCTGCCCGGACGTGCGTGCCGCCACCGCGTAGGCATCGGCACCCAGGCCATCGACGACCCAGAACTTGTCGCCGTGCAAGCGATAGCCCTGCCCTTCGGCCTTGGCCTCAAGGGCAATGCGACTCGGATCGTGGCGCGAGTGTTCGTCCACGGCCAAGGCCAGGCGCTGATCGCCACCGATCAGCGCTGGCAACCACTGCGCCTTCTGCGCCGCATTACCCGCCAGTTGCACCAGCGAGCCGCCCAGCACCACGCTGGACAACAGCGGCGTGGCAGACAGGTTGCGGCCCATGGATTCGAAAATCGGCCCAAGGCCCTTGCAACCGAAATCCAGGCCACCGAACTCTTCGGGAAACGCAATTGCGCTCCAGCCCAACTCTACCGCGTCACGCCACAGCTGCGGCTCGAAACCCAGGGCCACCGCCTCATCCCGCAACCGACGCTGGGCACTCACCGGACTGCGGGCAGCGAGAAAGTCCCGGGCGCTGTCGGCCAGCAAACGCTGGTCATCGTTGTAACGCAGGCTCATGGGGTGACTCCTTTTTTAGCGTCGGGCAAGCCCAGCACGCGCTTGGCGATGACGTTGAGTTGGACCTCCGAGGACCCGCCGGAAATGGTCAGCGCATAACTGTTCAACCAGGAACGGGTGACCGCCAGTTGCTGCTCGCTGAACGCCGGACTATTCCAGCCGAAGGCGTGCCCGGCCATGGCATCGAGTAGCACTTCGAACTTGTCGCGCTCCTGTTCAGTGTGCGTAAGCTTCATGATCGACATCAGGCCGCCGATGTCATCGCCGGCCCGTGCTTCCTCACCCATGCGCTGCACCGTCAGGTTGTAGGCATGTTCATTCATCGCGCAGGCCGTCGCCCGCGCCTGCAAGGCATGCTCGCCCTGGGTCTGTGGTGCCGGCACGTATTGGCGCATCAGCGCCAGCAGGTCGACGTGCGACGGCAAGCTGAACTCGCCGAATTTCGACATCGCCTTGCGTTCGTGCTGCAACAGGTACTTGGCCAGGTTCCAGCCGCCATTGAGCGGTCCGATCAACTGGCTCTTGGGCACCTTGACGCTGTCGAAGAACACCTGGCAGAACGCCGACTTGCCGCTGATCAAATCGATCGGTTGCGGCTTGACCCCGGGGCTGCGCATGTCCAGCACGATCAGGCTGATGCCTTCGTGTTTCGGCACGTTGAAGTCGGTGCGCACCAGGGCATACATCCAGTCGGATTTGTCGCCGTAGGAGGTCCAGATCTTGCTGCCGTCCACCACGAAGTGGTCACCGGCATCGCGGGCGGCCATTTTCAGGCTGGCGAGGTCAGAGCCGGCGTTAGGCTCGGAGAAGCCCTGGCACCAGCGCACTTCGCCACGGGCAATCGGCGGCAGCAGGTCGCGTTTCTGTTGCTCACTGCCATAGGCCAGCAATACCGGCCCGAGCATCCAGATGCCGAGGTTGATCTGCGGCGGCCGGCACTTGATACGGCGCATCTCGCTTTCCAGCACCGCCAGTTGTTCGTCGCTCAGGCCGGCGCCGCCATATTCCTCGGGCCACTCGGGGCAGAACCAGCGTTTGTCGCGCATGCGCTCGAACCACAGGCGTGCGTCTTCGCAGGGAAACTGCGGGTTCTGGCTGCCCCACACCACATCGCCTTCCGCCATGCCCGTGCGCATGGACGGCGGGCAGTTGGCCTCCAGCCAGGCACGGGTGTCCTGCCGAAATTGTTCGATCGTGCTCATGAAAGTCCCCTTGGACCCGCCCCGGGTCCGGGGCGAGTACGGTTTTTGTTGTTGATGGACGAGCGTCAGCGCAGGGTGCGCGGCATGCCGAGGCCAAACTGGGCGATCAGTTCGCGCTGGATTTCATTGGTGCCACCGCCGAAAGTCAGGGTCGTTGCAGAGCGCAATTCATACTCCAGGTCACCCTCCAACAGCGTCGCCGCCGAACCGCTGCGCATCGAACCATTGGCACCGACGATCGCCGCCAGCTTGCGCAGGATCTCGATGGCCGACTCCGAGCCAAACACCTTGGTGGTCGAACTCAGCGCGACGCTCATGCGGTCGAGCTCGAGATCGGCGGCTATGCGCATGTTGATCAGGCGCATCGCCTCCAGGCGCGCGTAACACTCGGCCAGCGAGCTGCGCACCCAGGCTTTGTCCATCGCCCGACGGCCCTGTTCATCGCGGGCCCGCGCCCACAGGTAAACCCGGCGAAACAGCGCCACGACTTTGTCCGACCAGGTACCCAGGCCGAGGCGCTCGTGGTTCAACTGCGAGGTGATGAGTTTCCAGCCACCGTGCAACTCACCGACCAGCATCTCGTTGGGCACCCGTACGTTGTCGTAGTAGGTGGCCGCCGTCGGAGTGCCAACGGTATGGATCAGCGTGTGGGAGAAGCCCGGTGTCGTGGTATCGACGATCAGCAGCGAGATGCCTTTGTGCCGCGCCTGGGTCGGATCGGTACGGGCCGCCAGCCAGACGAAATCAGCCGATTCGGCACCTGAGGTCCACAGCTTGTTGCCATTGACCAGGAAACCTTCATCGTCCTGACGGGCACTGGTTTTCAGCACGGCCAGGTCGCTGCCGGCGTCGGGTTCGGAATAACCGATGGCGAACATGATTTCGCCCGCGGCGATCCCTGGCAGAAAGCGCTCTTTCTGCAGCTCGCTGCCATGGGCCATCAAGGCCGGGCCGACGGTGCTGATGGTCACGAACGGCAGTGGCGCCCCGGCGATGTTGGCTTCTTCGAAGAAGATCAACTGTTCGGTGGCGGCATAGCCCTGGCCGCCATGGGCCTTGGGCCAGCCAACCGCGAGCCAGCCGTCGCGGCCCATCTGGCGGATGGTCTGGCGAAACAGCTCGCCGCCTTCCTTGCCGCGCAACTGCGCGCGCATGTCCGGGGTCATCAGGGCCTGGAAATAGTCCCGCACCTTGTGGCGCAGGGCATGTTGTTCGGGAGTGAGGTCGACGAACATCTGCTGCTCCTTAGGCTGTGCCGAGTATCAGGCCGCTGGTGGGTACGCCGGTGCCGGCGGTGACCAGCACGTTCTGCACATCCGCCACCTGGTTGACCGCCGTGCCACGCACCTGGCGTACCGCTTCGGCGATGCCGTTCATGCCGTGGATATAGGCCTCGCCCAATTGCCCGCCGTGGGTGTTGATCGGCAGTTTGCCGCCACGGGCGTGGTGCCCGGCGCGGATGAATTCCTTGGCTTCGCCGCGTTTGACGAAGCCGAACTCTTCCAGCTGCGGCAAAACGAACGGGGTGAAGTGGTCGTAGATCACCGCGGTCTGGAACGCGTCCGGGCCCAGGCCCGACTGGCGATACAGTTCGCGGGCGACCACGCCCATTTCCGGCAGCCCGGTGATGTCGTCGCGGTAGAACGAGGTCATGCTCTGCTGGCCATGGCTGATGCCTTGGGAGCCGGCCTTGATGGTCACCGGCTTCTGCCGCAGGTCGCGGGCACGCTCGGCCGAGGTGATGATCATCGCTACGGCGCCATCGGATTCCTGGCAGCAGTCGAGCAGGTGCAGCGGTTCGCAGATCCAGCGCGAGGCCTGGTGTTCTTCCAGGGTGATCGGCTTGCCATGGAAAAACGCCTGGGGGTTGGTCGCAGCGAAATCCCGCGCCGCCACCGCGACACGGCCAAAATCTTCGGAGGTGGCGCCATAGGTGTGCATGTAGCGCTGGGCGAACATCCCGACCCAGGCGGCTGGCGTATGGAAGCCGTGGGGCATGTACCAGCCGTAGTTGACGTTGTCGAAGGTCGGCGTCGAAGCGAAGCCGTAGGCACCGGTGCCGAAGCGATACCAGGAACGCTCGTTCATGGCCCGATACACCACCACCACTTTCGCCACGCCGGTGGCCACCGCCATCGCCGCGTGCATCACCGGCCCGCAGGCGGCGCCGCCGCCGTGGGGCACCTGGGAGAAGAACTTGACGTCCTTGCACCCCAGCAGACGGGCGATTTCGTACTCCGGGACCTTGTCCACCGAGTAGGAGCTGAAGCCCTCTACTTCGCTTGGGTCGATGCCGGCATCCTTAAGCGCACTCAAGGTGGCCTCCAGGGCCAGGCGCAATTCGGTGCGTCCGGAGTTCTTGGAAAATTCGGTCGCGCCGAGGCCAACGATCGCGGCGCGCCCGGAAATCGATGAATCAGTCATCTGTGTCTCTCCGGCTGTCAGGGCAGGACCAGCGCGACCGTGCCGGTCACGTGGTTGCCCATGGAATTTTTGCCGCTCAAGGTGATTTCCACCGCGCGGGTGTCGGCATCGAGCGCGCTGACGCTGCCGCTGAAGGTCATGCAATCACCGGGATAATTCGGCGCGCCAAGCTTGATTTTCAGCGCGGTGAATTGCGCCAGCGGCCCGGCCCATTGTTCGATGAAGCGCTGCACCAACCCGTTGGTGGTGAGGATGTTCATGAACACATGGGGCGAACCCAGGGCACGGGCCGCCTCAGCGTCGTGGTGACCGGGAAAGTAATCACGGGTGGCAATCGCCCCGCCGTTGATCAGGGTCACGGTAATCGGCACCGCGAGCTCCGGCAGTACTTCGCCGGGGCGCACGTCGTCAAAGCGCTTGGTGTTCTTCGAGGTCATATTTCCATCCCAGCTTGTCGTTATCGTTGAGCCAGTCGCCCAGGCGTTCCAGGTTGGCTGCCGAGCCACCCAGGGCAAGGGACAGGCCGCGACTCCAGTAGAGAAAACGGTGGATCGGGTACGTCAGGTCGACGCCGATACCGCCATGCACGTGTTGGGCGGTGTGGCCGATGCGGTGCCCCGCTTCACAGGCCAGCCAGGCGGTGGCCAGCGCTTCACTGGGCGCAGGCAAACCCGCATCGATGCGGTAGGCCAGCTGCCACAGCGCCGTGCGCAAGGCTTCGACGGCGATATGCGTGTCGGCCATGCTCATCTGCACCGCCTGGAAGCTACCGATGACCCGCTCGAACTGCCGACGCTCGCTGACATAGGCCACGGTGCGGCGGATCTGCTCTTCGCTGACCCCCAGTTGCAGGGCCGCCAATGCCGCCACGCTGCGCAGCTCCAGCCAGGCGACCGCCTCGGCCGGCAACAGCGCCGCCGCGTTCACGGTCAAGCCCTGGATGTGCAGGTCGGCCGCCGCTTCGCCGTGGGTCATCACTGCCGGCACCCGCTTTATCTCGGGCGCCGACAGATCGAGCAGCAGCAAACGTGGCTGCGCGTCGACGTCCACCAACACCAGCGCGGCCTGGGATTGCTCGCCCAATGCCAGGGCCGCGACCCGGCCGTTGACCGACCAGCCGTCGGCGCACGGACAGGCTTGCAACTCGATACCCAGCGCGCTGCTCAGGCCCTCCATGGACAGGCTCAACAGCGCCTCGCCGGTTGCTGCCCTCGCTACCCAGCCGGCACTGTCGCCAGCATCAAAACGGGCCAGGGTCGCGGCGGCCAATTGATGACGCCACAGCGGCACCTGGGCCAGGGCCTTGCCCTGGGCTTGCAGCACCAGCATCAGTTCGGTCATGCCCAGGCCGCTGCCACCGTGCTCTTCGGGAATGGCCAGGGCATGCAACCCGGTCTCGATGCACAGCGCCCACAGCGGCGCCATCATCGGCTCGCCGCTGGTATCCCACTGGCGCATATAGTCGTCATGGCAGTGGTCGACAAACAGGCCGTCGGCCATCTGCGCAATGGCGCGCTGGTCTTCGCTCAATTCGAAATCCATGGGGGCTCCTATGCCTCTACCGGCCGAAACATCGGCAGGGTCATCTGGTCATCGAAGGTCTGGAACTCGACCTGCAACGGCTGGCCGATCTGCAACTGGTCCCGCTCGACACCGACCAGGCCGGCGATCAGGCGCACGCCTTCGGCCAGCTCGATCAGGCCGATCGGGTTGGGGTAATCGAACGGCGGCACTTCGGGGTAGTGCATCACCACGAACGAATACAAGGTGGCGCGGCCGCTGGCCTGCACAGTGTCCCAGTCGAAGCTGTGGCACTGGATGCACACCGGTGCCGGTGGATGACGCAAGGTCTTGCACGCCGTGCAGCGCTGGATCAGCAACTGGCCCTGCTCGCAGCCCTCCCAGAAGAACCGCGTGTCATCGCTGATGCCCGGCAGCGGGCGCTTGGCCTTGGCCGGTGCTGACTCAACCTTTGCCGGCGCCTGGGCATTGGCCGCTCGGAACTTGAAGACGCGAAACAGCAACTCGCCGACCGGCTCATCGCCACCGGCTTTTTCGACGAAATGGCTCATCACCAGGGTGACGAAGAAACCAGTGCCCAAGGCGGTGGTTTTCTCATCGCCGACCGAATCCAGGCGCGTGGTGTAGTAGAGTTTTTCCCCCAAGCGCACCGGGCGGGTGAAGCTCAGTTCGGAGTTCACCGCCACGGTGGAGGCGTAGCCGTAGGCTTCCATTTCCTTGAGCACCTCGTAAGGGTTCTCGTCGGTGGAGCCAGGTGGGTAGTTGTTGGCGTGCAGGCCTTCCATGGTCCACACCTGCAACATCGCAGGCGGGGCGATCAGGCCCTCATGTGCGGTGCCCAAGGCGAAACCCGCGTCGGTGTACAACGGGTTGTCCACGCCCATGACTTCGCACCACTGGCGAATCATCGGGGCGTTGACCTCGTCCCAGGCATACACGCGGCCGTACTGGCGCCCCACCAGGGCGCGCACATTGGATAGCAATTGTGGATCAGCCAAAGTCGTCTCCTTCACATTGAAGGCGGCCACCGAACCCGGTCGCCGCAATAGGTCGATCAGGTGGGCAGCACCTGCGCGGCACCGAGAAATGCCGGGCGTTCACCACCGCCATGCAGCAACAGGTTGCAACCGCTGGCGTAACCAGCCAGCGGCGATGCGATGTAGAGGCAGGCGTTGGCGATGTCTTCGGCCACGGCCATGCGGCCCGCCGGAATGCCGGCAGCCACAGCGGCGATACCGGCCTCGGAGCCATAGTGCAGATGCGCCTGTTCGGTCAGCACCAGGCCCGGGCTGACCGTGACCACCCGCACCTTGGGCCCCCACTCCACCGCCAGCGATTGCACCAGCGCCAGCACCCCGGCCTTGGCCGCGCCGTAAGCGGCGGTGCCTGGCGAGGAGCGCAGTGCACTGATGCTGCCGATAAAGACGATGCAACCGCCCTGCGCCTGGGCCTGCATCAGCCGGTTGGCGTGCTGGGCGACGTTGAGCGGCGCGATCAGGTTCAGGCCGATGATGCTTTCATGAAACCGCGGCGATGCCGTGGCCGCGTCGGTGGCTGGGCTGCCACCGGCGTTGTTGACCACCACGTCGAGGCGGCCGAAGTCGCGCTCGATGGTGGCGAACAGGCGTTGCAGGGAATCGTGGTCGCGCACATCGGCGGCAATGAAGGTCGCGCGCTTGCCGCCCGATGTCGGCACCTGCTCGGGTTCGCGCCGGGCACAGACGATCACCCGTGCGTTCGCGGCCAGAAATCCCAGCGCGATACCGGCGCCGATGCCCTTGGTGCCACCGGTGACCAGCACCACCTTGCCGCTGTAATCAAGACCCGAATGCAGCTCCATCATGTGCTCCTTTTTCTACTGACAAGGATCACTCTAGGGACGAACCGCAGGGCAAACTACGTCTGAACGGACGATGAAAATTTAACGCCATGAACAGGACACTGGCGCCAATTCACACCTTGCCTGGTCCTCGAAGATGCCCATGTCCGACTCACCTGCTGCACCGGTTCTGCTCGAACACCCCCTGCCCGGCGTCGCCCTGCTGCGGCTCAACCGCCCCCAGGCGACCAACGCCTTGAGCCTGGAATTACAGGCACTGCTGTCGCGTCATTTCACTGAGTTGGCGATTGATCCCGAAGTGCGCTGCATCGTCCTGACCGGCGGTGACAAGGTGTTCGCTGCCGGCGGCGACATCAACAGCATGGCCGGGGTCGGCGCCATCGACATCTACAAGCGCCACACCGAACGGGTCTGGGGGCCGATCCAGCACTGCCCTAAACCTGTGATCGCAGCCGTCTGCGGCTACGCCTACGGCGGTGGTTGCGAACTGGCGATGCACGCCGACCTGATCGTCGCCGGGCGCAGCGCACGCTTCTGCCAACCGGAAATCCGCATCGGCATCATGCCCGGCATCGGCGGTACCCAACGTCTGGTCCGGGCCGTGGGCAAGGTCAAGGCGATGCGCATGGCGCTCACCGGCCAACCCATCAGCGCCGAGGAAGCCTGGGTGGCCGGGCTGGTCAGCGACCTGGTGGACGATGACCAGGTACAGGCCCACGCCCTAGAGCTGGCGCGCGTCATCGCGGCGATGCCGGCACTGGCCGCCGAGCAGATCAAGGAGGTGATCCTGGCTGGCATGGATGCGCCGCTGGAGGCTGGTTTGGCTTTGGAGCGCAAGGCTAATGCGCTGTTGTTTGCGTCACGGGATCAGAAGGAAGGCATGCAGGCGTTTATCGACAAGCGGCCGGCGCGGTTTGAGGGGTACTAGGTGCTCATTTATCGGACACAAAACCTGTGGGAGCGAGCCGGCCCCGGGCGGCGTTCCGACGAAGGGTCCAGCGAATTCAACATCGTTCAACTGACCCGCCGCCTTCGCGAGCAGGCTCGCTCCCACATTGGATTCTACAGGTTCTGCGTACCCCTGTAGGAGCTGCCGCAGGCTGCGATCTTTTGATCTTCTACTCCCGCGGGTCAATCCGATCCAGCGCCAGGTACACCGCCAACTCCCCTAGCATGTGGCTTGCGCCATCCCCACCAGGGCATTGCGACTCGACCCCTGCGCGCGATCCGCCAGATCCAGGGCCATGACATTGGCTGAAGCGACTAAACCCGATCACTGATGGGCAGTGACGCGAATCAAGTTACCGAGCGGCCCCAGGGTGCACAAGCCGGCGGACTCTGGAGTAACTGTAGGCAACGACGCAAGGTGTTGTGGCTTTCGGGAATGGCCTTCCTACGAAGGCTAGGACGTTCAGAAGCGTCCTACGCATCCATCAGAAACATCCTATTTCCACCTCGACCCGACTTCGTGAAGGCTTGCGAGGCTCGCGCGCGGATGCTCATAAAAATCCATTTGCCCGTGCGTGCGCCAGCCCTCTGAAGCTGACCACTTCGCTGCCTGCTCCCCTTT
>NZ_APIO01000190.1:0-4995 GCF_000408945.1 Pseudomonas sp. G5(2012) | reverse complement strand
GTGGCCGTTACCGCAGCAACGGATATGTACACCTGAAAGACAATTATCGCCTGCCAGGACGCCTTCGCCGGCAAGCCTGGCTCCTACAGTTCAAATAACAGGTCCGGCTGTCAGGCCACCTTCGCGAGCAAGCACCCACATCTGAACTGAACACGCGAAATCCCAAGCAAAAAACCCGGCTTTTTCGGCCGGGTTTCTTGATTCATTCATTCAACAACACTTCGGTCCGGACTTGCTGCCGTAACGGGCTTCCTGGCGTTCCCGAAAGAACGCCTCGTAATCCATCACCGGCTTGTCCGGGTGCTTGTTTTGCATATGCTCGACGTAGTTGTCGTAATCGGGCATACCCACCATCAGGCGCGCGGCCTGACCGAGGTATTTGCCCAGGCGACTCAGGTCATTGAACATGATCAGGCATCGGCAGCGCGTGGAACGGTGCTTCCTTGTCCGTTCGTTCCTTGGTGCCCCAGGCGGCGATACCGACCTTGAGTGCGAAGAACAGGATGCTGAACACCACGAACAGGAACAACGCGGTCAGCGTGGCGTTGGTGTAGGCGTTGAAGATCACGTGCTGCATCTGGTCAATGCTCTTGGCCGGCGCCAGCACCTGACCGTTGGCCAGGGCATCGCTGTATTTTTTCGCCAAGGCCAGGAAGCCAATGGCCGGGTTGGCATCGAACAGCTTGATGAAACCGGCGGTGGTGGTGCAGATCAGCAGCCATACCGCTGGCAGCAGAGTCACCCACACATACTGCTGACGCTTCATTTTGATCAGCACCACGGTGCCAAGCATCAGGGCAATACCCGCCAGCATCTGGTTGGAGATGCCGAATAATGGCCACAGGGTGTTGATACCCCCCAGCGGATCGATCACGCCCTGATACAGCAGGTAACCCCACATGGCCACGCAGCCGGCGGTGGCGATCAGGTTGGCGGTCCAGGACTCGGTGCGCTTGAGCGCCGGCACGAAGGAGCCGAGCAAATCCTGGAGCATGAAACGCCCGGCACGAGTACCGGCGTCCACAGCGGTCAGGATGAACAGTGCTTCGAACAGGATCGCGAAGTGGTACCAGAACGCCATGGTGTTCTCACCCGGCAGCACGTGGTGCAGGATCTGCGCGATACCCACGGCCAGCGTCGGCGCACCGCCGGCACGGGCCAGGATGGTGGTTTCACCGATGTCCTTGGCCACTGCTTGCAGCGCCTCCGGAGTAATCGCAAAGCCCCAGCTGCTGACGGTCTGAGCAACCGAAACAGCATCGGAACCCACAATGGCCGCAGGGCTGTTCATGGCGAAGTACACGCCCGGATCGATCACCGAGGCAGCGACCATGGCCATGATCGCCACGAACGATTCCATCAGCATGCCGCCGTAACCGATGTACCGGGCATGACCTTCGCTGGCGAGCAATTTTGGCGTGGTGCCAGAAGCGATCAGCGAGTGGAACCCCGATACCGCGCCACAGGCGATGGTGATGAACAGGAACGGGAACATACCGCCCTTCCACACCGGTCCCGTGCCATCGACGAATTGTGTCAGTGCCGGCATTCTCAGCTCGGGCATGGTCACCAGGATACCGATGGCCAAGGCGACGATGGTGCCGATTTTCAGGAACGTGGAGAGGTAATCACGGGGTGCCAGGATCAGCCAGACCGGCAGAACGGCAGCCACGAAACCGTAACCGATCAGCATCCAGGTAATCTGCACGCCGGTGAAGGTAAAGGCCTTGGCCCACACCGGGTCAGCGGCAATCTGCCCGCCCAGCCAGATCGAACCCAGCAGCAGGAACACGCCGATGATCGAGATTTCACCGATGCGGCCCGGACGGATGTAGCGCATGTAGATGCCCATGAACATCGCGATCGGGATGGTCGCCATCACCGTGAACATGCCCCACGGACTCTCGGCCAGGGCCTTGACCACGATCAGCGCCAGCACCGCGAGGATGATGATCATGATCAGGAAGCAGCCGAACAGCGCGATGGTGCCGGGGATGCGGCCCATTTCTTCGCGGACCATGTCGCCCAGCGAACGACCATTACGGCGGGTGGACATGAACAGGACCATGAAGTCCTGCACGGCACCGGCCAGCACCACGCCGGCAATCAGCCACAGCGTGCCGGGCAGGTAGCCCATCTGCGCCGCCAGTACCGGACCGACCAGCGGCCCCGCGCCGGCGATGGCCGCGAAGTGGTGACCGAAGAGCACGTGCTTGTTGGTCGGCACGAAGTCCAGACCATCGTTGTTGAGCACAGCGGGCGTGGCGCGATTGGGGTCCAGTTGCATCACTTTGTTGGCGATGAACAGGCTGTAGTAGCGGTACGCAACGAGGTAGATGGCGACGGCTGCGACGACGATCCACAGGGCGTTGATCGCTTCGCCGCGGCGCAGGGCCACGACACTCAGCGCAACCGCTCCCAGGACAGCCACGGCAAACCAGGCGAGGTGTTTAGCCAGACGGGGCATAGAGGGTCTCCTGCCGACAGCTCGTGACTGCGGCGGTAATTTTTATAATTGTGTCCGCTGTGCGGAGCTGGGCCAATATCCGCGCATGTCGTCCACAAATAAATCCGCGTTACTACGTACGCGGCATCTACGTAGTTCTACGTAGAACACACTGATCTGCTATTGAAAATTCGGCCCCTTGTGGGAGCGAGCCTGCTCGCGAAAGCGATCCGTCAGACGACATGGATGTTGAATGACCGATTGTTTTCGCGAGCAGGCTCGCTCCCACAGGGGATTGCGTTTCAATGGGCGGGCATCCCCGCCATCAGTCATTCCGTCCAGCAACGCTACAGGTCTGGCGTATCTTTGGCATATGATGCCGGCCCCTCGCGCGGGCAGGAGCAACCATGCAGCTCAAACACAAGATCGTCGCCCTCGGCATTTTGCCGCTGGTGTTGGCCATTGCCGTCATCTGTGCCCTGGTGATTTCCCTCAATCGCCAACTGGGTGATCAACAGGCGCAGCTGATCGAAGACAGCATCCTGATGAGCAAGCGCGCGGAACTGAAAAACTACGTCGAAATGGCGAAAAGCCTGATCGAGCCGCTGTACGACAACGGCCAGGGTGACGCTCGCGCCCAGCAACAGGTGCTCGAGGAACTGCGCAAGCTCAGCTTTGGCATCAATGGCTATTTCTTCGTCTACGACCATGAAGGCCGCAGCCTGATGCACGCGCGCCAGTCGGAGCTGGTGGGCAAATACCTGTGGGACATGAAAGACCCGCACGGCCTGCCGGTGATCCAGGCGCTGCTCAAGAGTGCGCAATCGGGCGAAGGTTTCCAACGCTACGCCTGGAACAAACCCTCCTCCGGCCAGGTGACCGACAAACTGGCCTATGTGGTAATGCTCGATCGCTGGGGCTGGATGCTCGGTACCGGCATTTACCTTGAAGATGTCGAGCGCGCCACCCAGCAAGCCCGAGCCGAAGTGGCCCAGGGCATCCGCAAGACCATGGTGGCGATTGCGGTGGTTGCGCTGGTGGCAGTGCTGTTTGTCTTCGCCACCGGCATGACCCTCAATGTCAGCGAACATCGCCTGGCGGACAAGAAACTGCAGCGCCTGACCCAGCGGATTGTCAGCCTGCAGGAGGAAGAGCGCTCAAGGGTGTCCCGCGAGCTGCACGACGGCATCAGCCAGGTGCTGGTCTCGATCAAGTTTCAGTTCGAACTCGCCAGCCACTTGCTGGAAAGCGGGCAAAACCACGACAAGGGCCTGGGCGCGTTGAGGGATGCCACCGCGCGCCTGGGTGATGCGATTGGCGAAGTGCGCAGCCTCTCCCACGACTTGCGCTCATCGTTGCTCGATACCCTCGGCCTGTCGGCGGCAATCGGTCAATTGGCCGCTGAGTTCGAACAGCGCAGCGGCCTTACCGTGACCTATGACGACAATGAATTCGACTGCCAACTGGTCGACGGCGCAGCGGTCTCGTTGTTTCGCATCGTCCAGGAAGGCCTGACCAATATCGAGCGCCACGCCCGGGCCAGGCACGTATCCATTACGCTGCGCGGCTGCGAACAATCGGTGCGGCTGACGGTGGTCGACGACGGAGTCGGTTTCAACGTCGCCCAGGTCGAACGTCGCCACGTCGGCATTGGCTTGCGTAATATTCGTGAACGCGTCGAACATTTTGGTGGCCGCTTCGAACTGATCTCGACGCCCGGACGCAGTGAGCTGGATGTTCTGCTACCGATGAAGCTGCCTGCCAGCAAACGCTGATGCCCCAAAAACAAGAGTGAAGCCTGCAATGAACCTGCCCTCCCCGATCCGCGTCGCCCTGGTCGACGATCACGCCCTGGTCCGTGACGGAATAAAGGCGCTGCTGTCCGTCATGGCCCCCCTGGAAGTGGTTGGCGAAGCCGAAAGTGGCGCCGAAGCCATCGAGATGGTCGGACGCTGCCAGCCCGACCTGCTGCTGGTCGACATCAGCCTGCCGGACATCAACGGCCTGGAACTGACCCGCGTGCTGCGCAGCCAGTACCCGTCGCTAAAGGTATTGGTGCTGAGCATGTACGATAACTATGAGTACGTGAGTGAATCACTGCGCTCGGGCGCCAGTGGCTACGTGTTGAAGAATGCCCCTTCACGGGAAATCATCGCGGCCATCGAAGCCATCTCCAGCGGCGGGACCTTCTACAGCGCCGACATCGCCCAGCGGCTGATCGCCGACAAAAACACCGACAACGAACTGACCCCCCGTGAAAGCCAGGTTTTGTCGAAGATGGCGCAAGGGCTGAACAACAAGGAAATGGCACGGGAACTGGATATCAGCGTGCGCACGGTGGAGACACACCGCTTGAGCATTCGGCGCAAGCTCAACATCGACAAGCCGGCAGCGCTGGTCAAATACGCGATCGATCACGGGCTCATTTCGCGCTAGCGATCATTGACTGCGTCAATAGTCACCATTAACTCAATGAAGTTCTCTTAAAAATTCCACGGCGTAACATCAGCTCCATACCAACCAACAACACCCCGGAGCACACGATCATG
>NZ_APIO01000189.1:0-1388 GCF_000408945.1 Pseudomonas sp. G5(2012) | reverse complement strand
AACAGCACGTCGGCCAGGTGGCTGAGCTGGTTGATCGCCGTGAGAAACTGCGGATTGAAACGCAGGCCCTGGCTGTGCTGGGCGTCGGCCACCCAGCGGCTGCCCTCCTTGCGCAGCAAGCCGCCCAGTTCGCGCTGCAGGAATTGCTCAAGGCGGCCGGAGTCGGCGCGGATCATCTGCCCGAGCATCGGCAGCGAGGCGTCGCTGGCGGTGACCGCGAAGGGGTAGCGCCCGGTGAACGCTTCGTGCCATTCGCTGACGATCGCCCGTTGCCACTGGCGGTTGAGGCTGCTGGCCGAGGGTTGCAGGACCCGCTGCCAGGCCTGCTCCAGTGGCTGCACGAACAGGGTCTGGCCGATACCGCCCCACTCCGCCCCGAGGCTGGCGGCGAGCTGGCTGCCGTAGGCGCGGGTGTCGGTGAGGTCGATGCTTTTGCCCTGGAACACCGTCTGCGCCAGGGTCTGGGTCATGTCCTGCGGGTCGGCGGCGTGGTTCACCTGTTGCAGGGTCAGGCGGGTGCGCGTGACCTGGTTGAGGAAGGCTTGCAGGCTCAGGCGCTCGTTATCGCTCTGGCCTTCGGGGGTCTTGCCGAGCAGGGCCAGCAGCGGACCGAAGGTGGCGTCCAAGGGGCCTTTGGGCCCCTGCTGCGCCTGCTCGATCAACGGCGCCGGCGCCTGGGCGATCAGCTTTTGTGCCGAGTTGATCAGCGAGTCGGCCAACGCCTGGCTGCGGGTGCCGGCCTGGCCCTGGTAGGCCAGGGTGTTCATCAGCGCGATCAGCGGCGACTGGCGCACGTCGCTCATCAGGGTCAACTGGTCGACCACCTCGCCCAGGCTGTTGGCCGGCTGCCAGCGCAGGCGATTGAGGAACTTCAGCCAGGCGCTGGCGTAGTCCTGGAAGTAGCGCCGGGTCAGGCGTTCGCGCAGCATGTCCGGGGTCAACTCGGCGGCGATGTCGCCCGGCCGGTCGCTGAGCACCCAGTCGATTTCCTCACGCCGCGCCTCGGCGACGGCCTCGATCGCCGGGCGCACCTGGCCCTCCCAGGCCTGGCGGGTAAACACCCCCGGCACGCTGGCCGGGCTGACGATCAACGCTCGCGCCTCGGTGTCGCCGACCATCTGCGCCAGATTTAACGCCGGGTAATGATTGGCCGAGGCGTCGAGCACCTGGCGGTACAGGCTGGCTTCGGCATTGCGCTGACCCAACTGGCCGAGCAGCAGCTGGCGCACCTGGGCCACCAGCTGCGGATCGGCCGGCATCCCCCACTGCGGATGCGCCGCCAACTGCTCGCCATAGAACTGCCAGAGCAGCGGCGACAGACCGTGCCACAGCCCCGGCGAAACCTCGTCGGCGCTCGGTTCGAGCGAGCCCATCACTTTGACCAGAAA
>NZ_APIO01000188.1:0-525 GCF_000408945.1 Pseudomonas sp. G5(2012) | reverse complement strand
CGTCAACGATAACGCTGGAAACCTGACACGCCCCCGCCCCCACAAACTATCGCCTACTCTGCAGAATCACAGCTGGGCCTTTTCACCCTTGCCCAAAAAAATCTGCGTCGGCAACTTAAAGCCACGCAACTTCAGCAACGCCAACGGCCCCGCCCCCAGTTCGGTGCGTAAATACCAGGTCAGGCCAATCCCATCCGGCGCCTTGAGCACCACACGAAAACGGCTGTCGCCGTCGTCCAGCGGCGTGACCTGGGCTTGTTCCAGCAGGCGGATCAGGCCCCAGGTGCCTGCGTAGTCGCCGAACAGCCGTTCGTTGGCCTGCACGCTGGTCCAGGTCAGGCTCGCGCCGGGGTATTGGCTGCGACCCGGCCAGTTGAAGCGCTGCCAGCTTTCCTTCTGGTTGAAGTACTCGTGTTTCTCGCCGTTGAGGGTGAAGGTGGTTTGCACCACGTCGCGCACCGGTTTGCCTTGCAACTCGAAGCTCAGGCCCATGCCGCCGTCGGTGAACAGCACGTCGGCCAGGTG
>NZ_APIO01000187.1:0-5396 GCF_000408945.1 Pseudomonas sp. G5(2012) | reverse complement strand
ATCTACTGTGGGAGCGAGCCTGCTCGCGAAGGCGGCCTCAGGATTGCCGCAGATTGATCAATGCCGCGCCGGCTCATCCACCGGCAGGTGCAACACCTCGCGCACCAGCATGGCAATGCTGCTCACGCCCATCTTTTCCTTGATCTTGGTGCGGTGCACGTCAACGGTCTTCACGCTGATGTTCAGCTCCCGGGCGATCACCTTGCTGGCCTTGCCATCGATCACCAGCATCAACACTTCACGCTCGCGGCTGGTCAGCAGCGCCAGCTTGCCCTGCAGGTTCTGGCGCTGCTGCTGATCGGCCTGGGCGTGCACGGCGGTCTTGAGCGCGGCCTGGATGCGGTCGATCATCTGCTGCGGGTTGTAGGGCTTCTCGACGAAGTCCAGCGCGCCATTCTTCATCGCCGTGACCGACATCGGAATGTCGCCATGGGCCGAGACGAAAATGGTCGGCAAGGTGCTGCCGCGCTGGTTGAGGATCTCCTGCAGCTGGAAACCGCTGGTTTCCGGCATGCGCACATCCAGCACCAGGCAGGCGGGCTGCCTGGGGTCGTACTGGCTGAGGAATTCTTCGGCGCCAGCGAAGCACTGCGCCTGCACGCTGACCGACTCCAGCAGCCAGGCCAGCGAGGTGCGCAGGTCTTTGTCGTCGTCAACGATGTAAACAATCGGTTTGCGGGTTTCCATCAGGGGCTGCCACGAAAATTTCTAATTATTGTTTTCGCACGCGAACGCACGGCACGCATCGGCTGTGTTTTTTCCAGCCTGTTAGCAGGATACCCACTGTCGCGGGCCCTTGCGATAAAGAAACCACCTAGTCGACTAGCGGAAACCTAACCTCGCCATGGGGATCGCAGGAATGGTTGCGCCGTGCCCACAGCCTTAGTCTTGTTCCATCACCTACGGGCCGCTTCAGAGCGGTCCTCCTGAAGGAAGGGGCATCGACATGGCCGACCTGAGCCAGCAGCAAATCGACTTTCGCAACGCCATGGCGCAGCTGCCTGCTGCGGTGAACATCATCACCACCAACGGCCCCGGTGGGCGCTGCGGCATCACTGCCAGCGCCGTGTGCTCGGTGACCGACTCGCCGCCCACGGTGCTGGTATGCGTCAACCGCAACAGCGCCACCCACGACGTTTTCCGCAGCAATGGCCGCCTGTGCGTCAACGTGCTGTGTGGCGAACAGGAAGAACTGGCCCGCCACTTCGCCGGCATGACCCAAGTGCCGATGGCCGAACGTTTTGCCTGGGACCTGTGGGACGACGGCGCGGCGGACGTGCCGGTGCTGCGCGATGCCCTGGTGCAACTGGAAGGGCGTATCACCGAGTGCAAGGAAGTGGGCTCGCACTCAGTGATGTTCGTGCAGCTGGACAAGGTGGGCGTGCGCGAACCACGCGATAGCCTGGTGTACTTCAACCGGTTGTTCCATCGCCTGGAACACGCTGGTGCGCATTGCTGACAATTGATCGTTCCCACGCTCCGCGTGGGAATGCAGCCCGGGACGCTTTGCGTCCCTTCTAGAGCCGAACGCAGAGCGTCCGTTGAGGCATTCCCACGCAGAGCGTGGGAACGATCAGCGGGGGGCTGTTACTGGTGGAGATATTCCCGGGCCAACCGGCACGCCCGCTCTATCAACATCGGCGCCATTTCAATCGCCGTCGGCGTGCCCTGGCGGGTATGAATCCAGCCCAGGTACGTGGTGCCACGCAGCATCAAAAACATCGCCAGCGTCTTGCGATCCGCTTCGGTCAAGGGTTTGACCCTGTGATAACCCTCCAGCAGCGCCGCTTTGATCTGCTCATAACGCGGATCCTCCACGCAAAAATACAGCGCGGTCGCCAGCTCGAACATGTGCCAGCCAAACCCCGCGTCATCGAAGTCGATCAAGCGCAGGCGCGGGCCTTCGATCAGCAAGTTTTCCGGGACGAGGTCGGCGTGGATCATGCCGAAGTTACCCAGATAGCGGCCGTATTGACGCAGGTCCTTGCGCGCTGCACGCCGGGCTTGCAGCAACAGCTCGCGTTGCTCATCGCTCAGCTGTTGCAGCTCCCAGAAACGCCCCCAGAACGGATTGGCACCGATCAAGCCTTCCTCATCCCAGGCGTGCCGGACAAACTCGTCCGGCTGCTGCCATTCTGTCGAATGTACATGAATGCGCGCCGCAAGCGCCCCAGCCTCGGCAAACAGGAAGTCGATTTCGGTATCGGCCTGCACCCCGGCCTCTGAGGTGCCGGCCGTGGTGCCCGGCAACCAGGCGAGCATATCGACATGGCGTTCGCCGATGTCGGCATGGCTCACTTCAATCAGATGGCGCAGGTCCCGGGCGCGGATGATCTGCGGCACGGTAATCCCGGCGCTTTCCAAGGCTTCCATCCATTGCAATTCGGAACGCAACGCCGCTGCGCAATGATAGCCATTGCGATGGATGCGCAGGGCCACCCGCTGACCGTCGTGGCGGCGGGCAGAGAACACCGCGTTCTCGCGGAATTTCACCAGTTCGATGTCGCCGAAGTCGCCGTCCCAGTGTTGCAGGGCGTGGCGCGCCAGGTCGTGCAATCGGGCGACTTGCTGATCGTGGTTCAACGTGTGGAAGTCAGTCATGGCAGGGGCCTCAAATCGCGCTCAGGGCGTGGTCCAGGGTGTCGACGAACAAGTCGGCATGATCGCGGCTGAACACCAGCGGCGGGCGCAACTTGAGTATGTTGTCACCGGCGCCGATCTTGCTGATCAGCACGCCGTTCTCGCGCATGTCGTTGACCACCTTGCGCGCCTCCAGTCCGGCCGGCTCCTTGCTGGCGTGATCGCGCACCAACTCCATGGCGAAGAACAGGCCCTTGCCGCGCACGTCGCCGATGATCGAATGTTTGCCTGCCAGTACCTGCAAACGCTGCTGCACATAAGCGCCGACGTTTTGTGCGTTTTGCAGCAGCTGCTTTTGTTCAATCTCGTCCAGCACCGCCATGCCGACCGCCGCTGCTACGGGCGAGCCGCCGAAGGTGTTGAAGTACATGGCGTTGCGCCCGAACGACTCGACCAGCGCCTTGTGGGTGATCAACCCGGCCAGCGGATAGCCGTTACCCATGGGTTTGCCGAGGGTGACGATGTCCGGCACGACGCCGTGGGCCTGGTGGCCCCAGAGGTGATCGCCGGTGCGGCCGAAACCCGATTGCACTTCATCGGCGATGAACAGGCCACCGGCGGCGCGGATCAACTCGGCGGCCTTGGCAACGAAACTGGCCGGCACCCGGGGCAAGCCTTCGTTGGCGAACAAGGTGTCGATCAGTAGCGCGGCGGGGCGAATGCCCTGGGCCTGCATCGAGGCGATGGCGGCCGCGATGTTGGCCGCGTACTGCTCGGCCAGATGCGCCTCGCTGGTGCCCACCGGTGCCCGGTACAGGCATGGAATCGGCACGGCGCGGGCATGGGCCGCGAAGGGTTCCGGCGAGGGCAGGGCGGTGGTGACCTGCGCCAGCGACGCGGAGTTACCGTGGTAGTTGTAATCGCTGACGATAATGCCGGTTCCGCCGCTGGCGTAGCGTGCCAGGCGCAGCGCCAGTTCGTTGGCCTCGGTGCCGGTGCAGGTGAACATCGCGGTATCCAGCGGTTGGCCGAAGGTCGCGGTCAAGCGTTCGGCATAGCGCACCACTTGTTCATCGAGGTAGCGGGTGTGGATGTTCAGCGTGGTGGCCTGGCGGTGCATGGCGTCGGTCACGTGAGGGTTGCAGTGGCCGACGCAAGGCACGTTGTTGTAGACGTCGAGGTAGCGGCGACCGTCGACGTCGAACAGCCACACGCCTTCGCCGCGCACCAGGTGCAAGGGCTTGTCGTAGAACAGCGGCGAGGCGCTGCCGAGTACGCGATGACGACGTTGCAGGAGAGTGTCAGGCATGGTCTGGAACCTCGATTTGGGCGGCGCGGCGAGTGCGCAGCAGGAAGTTGAAAATACACAGTGCGAAGGTCACGCCGAGGGCGATCAGCATGCTCAGGTCAAGCTGGAAGCAGGCGGCGACGACCACCAGCGTCAGGGCCAGACCCAGCCAGGCGACCAGCTTGCCGCCGATCAGGCGGAAGGGACGTGCCAGGTCGGGCTGGCTGCTCTTGATGCGCAGGTACGCGCCGAAAATGCACAGGTAGCAAACGTTGAGCAGCAGCACGACCGCGAGCATCACCGTGGCTGGGTCGACTTCGGACAAGGGCAAGCCGATCGCGCCGATCAGCAGCAGTGCCGGATACGGCGTGCCGCGTTTGCCGGTCTTGCCCAGCCACTGCGGGAACAGGCCGTCGCGAGCCATCGCGAACAATTGCCGGGAGGCTGCGTACACCAGGGAGAAGAAGGTGGCGATCAAGCCGAACACGCCGCCGCAGCCAATCACCTTGGCCAGCCACGAGCCTTCACCGAATGCGCTGTTGCTGGACATCGCGGCGTACAACGGGTCGCCCGCCGAGCCCACCAGTTCCACACCACCGGCGCCCGGTGCGCAGACCAGTACCACCAGGGCTGTGACCAACAATGTGCCGATGGCCGCCAGAATGCCGCGAGGCATGCTGCGGCCGGGGTTTGCAGCTTCTTCCGCCGCCGAGCCGGTTTGCTCGACGGTGATGAACAACCAGATCGCGAATGGCACGCAGGCGAAGATGCCGCCGAGGCTGAGCGGTGCCGAGACGTTAGCCGGCAATGCCAGCAGGTTGTTCAACTCGACATGCGGCGCCATGGCCACACCGAAGGTCAACAGGGCCACGACCGCAATCACGCCGGCAATGAACGTCAGGCCCATGGCCTCACCCACCCCGCGCAGGTGAATGCCAATGATCACCGCAAACAGGGCGACCTTCACCGGCCAGCCGCCAAGACCGAATATCGACTCGGTATAGGCACAAATGAACGTTGCCGCCACCCCGGTGCCGATGGTCAAGGCCAGCGCGCACGCCACCCCGACCAGGTAACCCACGAACGGCCCAAACGCACTTTGCGCATACACGAACACACCGCCGGCGCTGGGCAACGCGGTGGACAGCTCCGCCACGCATAACGCCAGCCCACCGCACAGCAGCGCCATCAACAAGGTGGCGATCAACATGTTGAGCCAGCCACCGGCCGCCAAGCCAAAGTTCCAGCCGGAAAACTGCCCGGCCACCACCAACGCAATTCCAAGGCCGGCGATCTTTGGCCAGCCCAACGCACTTTTCTTGAGCACAGAAATCTCCCGCGACCCGAAGGTCGATTTATTGTTTTTTGGTTAGAAATGGAGGGGTTCAGCGTTGCTTTGCGCTTCGATACTACGCGCGGGGGCCGGCGCGGCATGTTTGCGTGCATGCCAGGTGGTTGGTTGTGGGTGCCAGATTGGGCGCCCACTGATCGTTCCCACGCTCTGCGTGGGAATGCCGCCAGGGACGCT
>NZ_APIO01000186.1:0-4818 GCF_000408945.1 Pseudomonas sp. G5(2012) | reverse complement strand
CCGTTACCGCAGCAATGGATGTGCCCCCCAAAAAATGGCCGGGACAACCACACAACCACTGCAAATCCAACAATAATAGAGGCCAAACCACCAAGGCAGAGCCCCCTTTTGAACATCGATAACCGAATCAAATTCCGGCATCTGCTGTGTTTTCTCGAGGTGGCACGCCAGGGCAGCCTGGCACGTGCCTGCGACAAATTGGCGATCAGCCAGCCAGCGCTTTCCAAAACCTTGAAGGAACTGGAAACCCTGCTCGATGCCAGGCTGTTTGAACGGGGTAAAAAGGGCTCGACGCTGACCGAAGCCGGCGTGGCCTTCCTGCGATACGCAGGGCCGAGCGTGCAAGCGCTGCGCGACGGGGTCAACAGTTTGCGCTCGGGCGTGCATGAGCCCATTACCGTGCAGCTCGGCGTGCTATCCACGGTCGAAAGCCTGTTGGTACCGGAAGTAGTCTGCCGCCTGCACGACCGTCACCCGGCGTTGGTGGTCAGTGTCGTGACTGGCCCAAGTGCCTATTTGCTGTCCCGACTGCGGGTCGGTGAGCTGGACCTGGTGGTGGGCCGGATGACCGATAGCCCACTGATACAAGGGCTCGCGTTCGAGCACTTGTACAGCGAATCCATGACCCTGGTGGTCCGCAGCGGCCACCCGGTGCTCAACGATCCGTCGGGACAGAAAAACCTCGAAGACTATCCGCTGGTATTGCCGTCGGCGGGGACGACGATCCGCAAGTTCGCCGACAGCCTGTTCGTCCAGCACGGGATCACACCATCGCGCCAACGCCTGGAAACCTTGTCGGTGGCCCTGAGTCGGCGCTACGTGCTGTGCAGCCAGGCTATCTGGGTCGCCCCTCTCGACGCTGTCAGGCAGGATTTGCGACAGGGTGAGTTGGTCGAGCTGGACCTTGGAATGCGTGAGCCGGGTGGCTCCGTCGGGCTGTGCACCAATCCCGCGTTACCGGTATCACCGGCGGCGCAGTGGTGCGTGGAGGCATTGCGCGAGGTCGGCCAGGAGTATCGCGAAGGTCAGTATCCATAACCATCTGGATATGCATAAGGTCGATTTTTTCAATTTTGCGCTGGGACGTACAAGAGGACACTGGGCCACCAGTCGCTGCCAACGCAGTGCCTCCGTCCCACCATAACAATAGGAAAAACGACATGTCTGATGCGCACGACAGCCGCTTCGTCATTCGTGACCGTAATTGGCATCCCAAGGCCCTGACGCCTGACTACAAGACCTCGATCCTGCGCTCCCCTCGCCAGGCATTGGTGAGCATCCCCCAGTCTGTATCCGAAACCAGCGGCCCGGATTTTTCCCATCTGCAAATGGGTCGGCACGATAACGACCTGCTGTTGAATTTCAATCACGGCGGCCTGCCCATCGGCGAACGCATCATCGTCGCGGGCCGGGTTTGCGATCAATACGGCAAGCCGATTCCCCACACCCTGGTGGAGATGTGGCAAGCCAATGCCGGTGGTCGTTACCGGCACAAGAAAGACAGTTACCTGGCCCCCCTCGACCCCAATTTCGGCGGCGTTGGCCGTGCGTTGACCGACCGCGATGGCAACTACAGTTTCCGCACCGTCAAGCCCGGCCCCTACCCATGGCGCAACGGCCCCAACGATTGGCGACCTGCGCATATCCATGTCTCCATCAGTGGCCCCTCGATTGCCACGCGCCTGATTACCCAGCTGTATTTCGAAGGTGATCCGCTCATCCCCATGTGCCCGATCGTCAAGTCGATCGCCAACCCGGACGCGGTACAGAGCTTGATCGCCCGCCTGGACATGGGCATGGCCAATCCCATGGATTGCCTGGCTTATCGTTTTGATATCGTCCTGCGCGGCCAGCGCAAGACCCACTTCGAAAACTGCTGAGGAGGCCTGCGAATGCCCGTTCAACTTCTGCCTGAAACCCCGTCGCAAACCGCCGGGCCTTATGTGCATATCGGCCTGGCGCTAGAGGCCGCCGGCAACGCGCCGCGTGAGCAGGAAATCTGGAATGAGATGGCCAGGCCTGGCGCGCCAGGCGAGCATATTCTAGTGGTGGGCCACGTGTATGACGGTAATGGCCACTTGATTCGCGACGCCTTCCTGGAGTGCTGGCAAGCCAACCACGACGGCGTCTACGACAGCGCGTTCGACCTGGAAAAACCCTTCAATTGTTTTGGCCGTACCGCGACCACCGATGTCGGTGAATGGACGATCAAGACCGTCAAGCCCGGCAGGCTGAAAAACGCCTCGGGCGTTACCATGGCGGCGCATATCAACGTGGCGTTGTTTGCCCGGGGCATCAACATTCACCTGCAGACCCGCCTGTATTTCGACGACGAACCCGAGGCGAATGCCGTGGATCCGGTGTTGAACCTGATCGAACAGCCCCACCGGCGCGAATCCCTGGTCGCCAGGCGCTGCACCGTGGATGGCAAGCTGGCGTACCGCTTCGATATTCATCTTCAAGGCGAAGCGGAAACGGTGTTCTTCGACTTCTGACGCGGCGTGGGCAGACACCAAGCTGCCCACACTCCTGAAATGAGTGCCGGCGCGCTTCAAGCGCGCTGGGTCAAACCCGCTTTCAATTCCGCTATGCATGCCTGCAGGCGCTCACGTTCAACTCATCGGCCTGCGCTCCCCGTGTCATGAAATGAAAATTCGCTGTCGTGCAATGCGAGGTGGTCGCCCCCTGCTACACCCTAGAGTCGGAGCAAAATAACAACCGGGCTCAGCACCCGGATAAAAGAGAGCCGACATGAGCAGATCCACCCGAACGAGCGAGTCCGTAACTCCAACCCAGCGCCCCCCAGCAACCGGCCGAAAGCGCCGCGTTCGCAAGGAGGGTGATCCCGCTGGCGACACCCAGCAACAAGAGCTGATCGGCACGGCTTCCAACCAGACCCTGGCGGCCAATCCGCTGGTCAGCGTGCGCGCGGCGGACCTGGCCAGCTCGGCCGGTTACCTGCTCAAGGCCGTGGGCTTGTCGCCGCTCAAGGCTGGCGCCCATCTGGGTGGCTACCTGAAGGAACTGCGCGGCATCGTCGGCGGCAATTCCAGCATCGCGCCAAACCCCAAGGACAAACGCTTTGCCGATCCAGCCTGGCAATCCAACGCCTTCCTGCGCGCGCTGCTGCAGAGCTACCTGGCCGGGCAAAGTGAACTGACCCGCTTCATCGAATCCACCGACCTTGCCCCGCTGGAAAAGAGCCGCGCCCGGTTCGTCGCAGAACTGCTGGCCGATGCCGTGGCACCGAGCAACTCGCCGCTGACCAATCCGGCGGCACTGCGCAAGCTGGTGGACACCGGGGGCATGAGCCTGGCCAGGGGCATCCGCCAGTTCGGCGATGACATGCTGAACAACCGTGGGCTCCCAAAACAGGTCGACAGCTCGCCGTTTACGGTTGGCGAAAACATCGCCACGGCCAAGGGCCAAGTGGTGTTTCGCAACGAGATGTTCGAGCTGCTGCAGTTCGCCCCCACCACTGAAAATGTCCATGCCCGGCCCTTGGTGATGTCGCCGCCGCAAATCAACAAGTACTACGCCATCGACCTGTCACCGGAGAAAAGCCTGATCAAGTGGATCCAGGACAGCGGCGTGACGCTCTTTGTCATCAGCTGGCGCAACCCCACCCGCGAGCACCGCGACTGGGGCTTGGCCGAGTACGCGCTGTGCCTCGACCAGGCGGTGGACGTGGCACGCCAGATCACCGGCAGCCCGGACGTCAACATGTGGGGCTCCTGCTCGGGCGGCATCACCCTGGCGGCTTACCTGGGCTGGCTGGCGGCCCGTGGCGAAGGCCACAAGGTGGCCAACACCAGCTGGGCCGTGTGCGTGCTGGACATGCCTTCGGCACTGGACGACACCACCCTGGGGTTGTTCACCACCCCGTCGGCCCTGCGCGCGGCCAAGGCCAGCTCCCGGCGCAAGGGCGTACTGAGCGGCCAGGGCATGGCCCGCATGTTCGCCTGGATGCGGCCCAACGACTTGATCTGGAACTACTGGGTCAACAACTACCTGCTGGGCAACAAGCCGCCGGCCTTCGACATCCTGGCCTGGAACAGCGACACCACGCGACTACCCGCCCAACTGCACGCGGATTACCTCGACCTGGTCCAGCAGAACCCCTACAGCAACCCGGGCTCCCTGGAGATTGCCGGCGAGTCGATCGACATGACCCAAGTGAAGGTCGGCGCCTATGTGATCGGCGGCACCACCGACCACATCACACCCTGGCAGGGCTGCTACGGCACCGCCCGACTGTTTGGCGAGGACGCCACCTACGTACTGTCCAACGCCGGCCACCTGCAAAGCCTGGTGAACCCGCCGGGCAACCCGAAGTCGTTCTACTACGCCGCACCGGCCGCCGCCGAGACCCCGGAAACCTGGCTGCAAAACGCGGGCGAGCGCCAGCAAGGCAGCTGGTGGCCGCATTGGCGCGAATGGATCGGCCAGCGCTCAGGCGAAAGCCGGCCGGCGCCGAAGAAACTTGGCTCGCGCAAATACCCGCCCCTCTGCCCCGCACCTGGCACCTATGTCATGGAGCGTTGATGACGCGCGGCGCCTGGATGAACGCGTTGTCCGGACATTCTTCGCGAGCAGGCTCGCTCCCACAGGTTCCACACGGACCTTTGTAGGAGCGAGCCTGCTCGCGATGGACTTCAACGATGACGCGGGGCGCCTGGATGAGAGCGTTGCCCGGACATTCTTCGCGAGCAGGCTCGCCCACAGGGGATCAGGTACAGCCGTGGAGCAGGTCGGCTTTAAGGCCGCCTCGCTTTGGTTTTTGATCTGAGGCGCCCCATTAACCACGATGGCCGAACG